>NZ_JBHVDD010000041.1:0-73156 GCF_042802995.1 Streptomyces sp. NPDC057438 | reverse complement strand
GGATAGGGCCAGTCGGCCCTATCCCCTCCCGGCTCCCGCGGGGACGGCCGATCGCAGCCGTTGTTTCGCGGGAGCCGCTCGGGCAGGGCGGTTCAGGGGGGCCGCTTTGGAGGGACGGCCGGGTCCAAACCCGGGGACCGTCTGTCCGCTGGTAGGGACTGATGGCCCATGCCCCCGGGGCGTCCTGATGCGAACAGTGGTGACGTGACGCCGTTCTGCAGGCAAGGGGCCTGCGATGCGCGTGCGATCCCGGTGGCGCAGCACCACCATGAAGTGGAAAGGGGACGGACGACATGGTCCAGCCGTTGGAGTCGAAGAGCGGCAGCTCACCGTCAGCCGGGTCGGTGTCCGGCCGGGCGTGGCTGATGCTGGCCCTGGCCACGGTCGGTTTCGCCGTGAACTTCTGGGCGTGGGCACTGCTCAGCCCGCTCGGCCCCCGGTTCAAGGACGGCCTCGACCTGTCGTCGTTCGAGCAGTCGCTGCTGGTGGCGGTGCCGGTCGTGGTCGGCTCACTGGGCCGGATCCCGGTCGGCGCGCTGACCGACCGGTTCGGCGGACGGGTCATGTTCCCGATCGTGTCGGCGGCCACCACCGTGCCGGTGCTCTACCTCGGCCTGGCCGGGCACTCCTCCCTCGCCGCCCTGCTGGTCGGCGGGTTCTTCCTCGGCATCGGCGGCACTGCCTTCGCCGTCGGTGTGCCGCTCGTCAACGCCTGGTTCCCGCCCGAGCGGCGCGGTCTTGCCATCGGCGTCTTCGGCGCCGGCATGGGCGGCACCGCGATCAGCGCCCTGACCACGGTGAAGCTGGTCGATGCGAACAGCATGTCCACTCCGTTCCTGATCACCGCCGCGGTCCTGGCCGTGTATGCCGTGGCAGCCGCGTTGCTGCTGCGTGACGCGCCCGGCCGCACCGTGCCGACCGAGCCCTTGGTCCGCCGACTGGCCGCCACCGTCCGGCTGCCCATCACCTGGCAGGCATCCGCGCTGTACGCGGTCGCGTTCGGCGGCTACGTCGCCTTCTCGGTCTACCTGCCCACCTACCTCAAGACCGGCTACGGCCTGACCCAGGCCGACGCTGCGAACCGCATGGCCGGGTTCGTACTCCTCGCGGTGGCGATGCGCCCGATCGGCGGCTGGCTGTCCGACCGGATCGGCCCGGTCCGGGTGCTGGCCGGCTTGCTGACCGTGGTCGTGGCCGGGGCGGTCGTGCAGTCGTTCACCCCCGCCCTGGCGCCGGTGGGCACCATCGCATTCCTGGCCATGGCCGCCGCGCTCGGCGCGGGCAGCGGGGCGACGTTCGCCCTGGTGGCCCTGCGCACCCCGGCCAACCAGGTCGGCTCCGTCACCGGCGTGGTCGGCGCCGCGGGCGGACTGGGCGGCTTCCTGCCGCCGCTGGTGATGGGCTCGCTGTACGGAGCCTACGAGTCGTACGCGATCGGTCTCGTCCTGCTCGCGATCGTGGCCGCCGCGGCGCTGGCCTTCACCCTCACCGGGGTCCGCGCGGCGGTCGAAGGCGGCGAGAGGAAGCCGCGCACCGGCGGTCGGCGAGGGCACCGCACCGCCGGCACCACCGCGTAAGGGCGAGCGGCCCAGACCGACAGGGAACGAAGGACAGGGAACGAAGGACAGGGAGAAGACCGGTGTGCGAGTACTGCGGCTGCCAGTCGCTGGCGTCGATCGACGAGCCGATCCCGTCCGGCTGCGGCAGCAGGTAGACGGTCAGACCCGCGGCGGCAGGGACGCCCCACTTCAGTACCGTCCCTATCGTGGCGGCACGCGCCTTGGCCGGGGCAGGGGGCGGCGCCGACCTGGCTGGTGTTCCTTCTGTGTCCCGGAAGGGGCTCATCGTTGCCATCCCGTGGGTGGGGCCCGGCATGTCTCGGACGACTCAGCCGGACCAGGGGCGAGCTTGCGCCTCCACGGTGACGTATGGGGATGAGACCAGGCGCGAGGCAACCGGCCCTCGTCGTTGGGCCGAACGGCACCGAGGAGGGAGCGTGTTGGTCCCGCCCCCACCCCGGGGGCTCAGGCGTCCGTCTGCGTGGGGAGAGGCACGGTCCATTCCGCGATGGTGCCGGTGGGTTCGTTCGGCGTGAGAGTGAAACTGCCGCCGAGGTCGGTGGCGCGCCGACGGAGGTTGTCCAGACCGCTGCGCCGGGTGACGGCCGGGTCGATGCCGCCGCCGTTGTCAGCGACGCGCAGGTGGAGCCGCCGACCGTCCGTCTCGGCGGTGACCTCGACGCCGGTGGCGTGCGCGTGCCGGGCGGCGTTGGAGAGCGTCTCGCGCAGCACGGCGAGCAGGTGGTCGGCATGGCCCGCGGGTACGGCGGTGTCCAGCAGGCCGGTCATGCGCAGAGCGGGAGTGAAGCCGAGCACCTCGGCGGCCTGGTCGGTCTCGGCCACGAGCCTTGCGCGTAGCCCGCCGCGGCCGTCGGAGCGGTCGCGCTCGTGCAGCGCGTAGATCGTGCCTCGTACGGTCTTGATGGTGTCGTCGAGGTCGTCGACCACACGCTGGACGCGCTCGGCCACCTCGGGCCGGTCGGAAATCCGGCCGAGTACGGAATTGAGGGTCAGTCCGGAGGCGAACAGCCGTTGGATGGCAAGGTCGTGCAGGTCGCGGGCGATGCGGTCGCGGTCGGTCAGGACCACGAGGTGTTCGGCCTCGCGCCGGTGCTCGGCGATCTCCAGGGCGAGTGCGGCCTGGTCGGCGAAGCTGTCGATCATGGCCATGGTGGCGTCGGAGAACTCCGTGCCGCCGGGCAGGTTGGCAACCTGCAGAACTCCGCGCACGTTCTCGCCGCCGCCCAGGGGGAGCAGGAACCCCGGCCCCAGGCCAAGCTGTGCCGCTGAGCCGCCACCGGCCTGCGGCTCGGCGGACAGCGCACTGCTGGTGATCCGCTCGTTGGAGTGGTAGACCTTCGCGGCCAGTGCGGTGGCCGGCAGGACCAGTCCTCGCACCTGCTCGGCGCCCTCGCCGTCCGCGGCCTCGATCACCAGCTCCTCGCCGCTGTCGAACCGCACCGCCAGCGTCACCAGGTCGGCGCCGGACAGCTGTCTGGCGGCGGCGGCGACCTGATGCAGAACCCGGTCCGGGTCGGTGCCCGACAGCAGGCTGCGGGTCAGTTCGCTGCTCGCCGCCAGCCACTGCTCCCGGCGCCGGGAGCCCTCGTACAGGCGGGCGTTGTCGATGGCCACACCGGCCGCTGCCGCGAGCGTACGCAGCACCGCCTCGTCATCGTCGTCGAACTCCGCCCCGCCGCGCTTGTCGGTCAGGTACAGGTTTCCGAAGACCTGGTCGCGCACACGCACCGGCGCGCCCAGGAAGGTGGTCATCGGCGGATGCCCCGCGGGGAAACCGACCGAGTCGGGGTGGCGGCCCAGGTTGACCAGGCGCAGCGGCTCCGGCTCCTTGATCAGGAGCCCCAGGATGCCCTGGCCCTCGGGATAGTGGCCGATGTCACGGATGGTGTCCTCGTCCATGCCGACCGTGATGAACTGCCGGATCTTCCCTTCCTCGCCCACCACGCCGAGGGCCCCGTACTGGGCGTCCACCAGGGTGACCGCGGACTCGGTGATCCGCCGCAGCACCACGTCGAGATCCAGATCAGTGCCGATGGTGAGGACCGCGTCCAGCAGCGTGTGTACCCGGTCCCGGGCCGCGCGGACCTGCTCCACCTGCGCCTGCAGGCCCTCCAGCAACTCATCCAGCCGCAACTGGGGCGCCGCCGGGCCGCCCCTACGCCCCTGTGCTGGACTCTCCGCCATTCCCGCTCCCTCCGGAAGAGGTGCCGTTGGCACCTCCTCATCATGCCCCGAACGGCCCTGCCGGCACCCGAACGTCTGTGTTAGATGGCCGCACCAGATCCTATGGCCCTTTGACGTGTGTGAACGATGCGCGGCGTGAGGTCCAAGCGGGCGCCGCCTACCGCGACCCCTCCCAGGGCGGGTCAAGCCGCCTGCGACGTGGATGCCGTTCAGCCGCTCCTCAGGAGACGAATGGCCCTGGCCGGGGAGGCGCGATCGCGCAGGCTCTGAGGACATGGATGCGGGGAGCGTTCCGGCGACTGGCTCAGACGCTGCGGTACGCCGACAGTCGAGGGCCGACCGCAGCGTGCTCGCGCTGCCGCGATAGCGGTGGCACGCGGTACTGTCCGGCCCGTGTGCGCTGTCTATTCCGGGGCGTCGCACCGGGTGCCCGGTGATTACTGCCGGTGCGGTACGCGCGCGAGGGCGACCAGCTCGTGGTGCTGGCGGGTCGCGCCGCCGACAAGCAGTGGTGGCGCGTCGCCCCACCCCGTCATGCCGGCGGGCCCGGAGTCGATCTAGCCTTCTGTCAGAAGACGGCCCATCAGCGCCCTTGGATCCTCAGCGACATCGTCCGCAGGAACGGCGGAGAGGTCCGTTGCCGTGGTCGCAGACAGTCGGTGGAGCTTGACCACCTCCCGTCCCACCTGGTGAAAGACACGCTCCGTGCCGTGGTCGGAGACAGTCGGTGGAGCTTGACCACCTCCCGTCCCACCTGATGAAAGACACGCTCCGTTTTGCGGCGGACAATTCGAGTTGCTCCCGGCGCGCACCCCGATTCGCAGTGGATCAACTGCCGCACCATGGACGACCGTCTGGTGGGGAGGCCCAGCGGGTGTTGCTGCGGCCCGTGCTCCTGACGGCGGGACCGCTGCAGGTGGCGGTGTCGTACACCTCCGCCGTCGCCGAGGCCCGGATCGGGGGATCTCTACGAGGTGGTCGCCTCCCCGCACGGCGTCCGGGTGATCGTCGGCGATGTCCAGGGCAAGGGGCCGGCCGCGGTCGAGAGGGCCGCCGCGATGCTCGGCGCCTTCCGGGACGCCGCCCATGACGAACCCCACCAGGTGAGGCTCGGCGAGCGGCTGGAGCGCAGTGTGGCCCGGGAGTTGGAGGGGGAGAAGTTCGTCACCGTGATCCTCGCCGAGATCGGCTCCGACCGCGAAACCGTGTTCCTCACCTACGGCCATCCTGCCCCCGTGCGCCTGCGCCGGGACGGCACCGCCGACTTCCCGCAGCCGCCCTCCTGCGCGTTGCCTCTGGGGCCGGGTGTCGTTGGCCGGGTGCCTGTGTCACATAGGTGGCCGTACGATCGCTCCCGCCCTGGCCGGAGCCTCCCCCCGTGCCCTGCCGCGCGAGGTCCCGGTGACGACGACCTTGTCGGCCGGCCTGCTCTCCGCCGCGCGGTTCACGGGCGCGTTCGCGGACGCGTACGGGCGCGAGGGACGGCCACCGGTTCGGCACCGGGCACCACGGTGTTGGAGACGGTGCCGATGCCCTCGACGGTGAGGGTGACGGTGTCGCCGGGCTTGAGCGGCGGCGGGTCCTGGCGGCCGCGCACGCCCCATAGTTCGGCGAGGCAGCCGCCGTTGCCGCAGGTGCCGGAGCCGAGTACGTCGCCGGGGCGTACCCGGGTACCGCGGGAGGCGTAGGCGGTCATCTCCTCGAAGGTCCAGCTCATGTTGGACAGCAGGTCCTTGCCGACGACCTCGCCGTCGATCTCGGCGGTCAGCGCCAGGCGCAGGAAGCCGTCGCTGTCGCGGTAGGGCTCCAGCTCGTCCGCGGTGACGAGGTAGGGGCCGAGGGTGGTGGCGGTGTCCTTGCCCTTGCAGGGGCCGAGGCTGACCTGCATCTCGCGGGACTGGAGATCGCGGGCGGACCAGTCGTTGTAGACGGTGTAGCCGATGATGTGGTCGCGGGCCTGCTCGGGGGTGAGGTCGCGGCCCTCACGGCCGATGACCGCGGCGACTTCGAGTTCGAAGTCGAGTGCCTGGCTGCCGGGCGGCACGGGGACGTCGTCGTGAGCGCCGATGACGGCGTAGGGGTTGGTGAAGTAGAAGGTGGGCGCGTCGTACCAGGCGTCCGGGGCGCCCGGGACTCCGTCGATGCTTCGCCGTACACCCTCGACGTGCTCCTCGAAGGTGACGAAGTCGCGTACGGACGGCGGTTGGAGCGGCGGCAGCAGTCGCACCTGGGAGACGTGCGGGCCGCGCGGCACGTCCAGGCTTGCGTTGCCCGCCTCGCGCAGTGCCTCGGGACCGGCCTGGATCAGGTCGAGAAGCGTCCCCGTGCCGGGGCAGGGGCGGAGGGTGCCGTCGTCCTCGACGGTGGCGAGACGGCTGCGGCCGTGCTGTTCGTACGTGGCGAAACGCATGGCATTCCTAGGGAGCTGGGAGGGTTGACACAGGCCGGGGGCGCGGCGGCATGGCAGGGCGGGGAGTGCGCCGAGCCCCCGGGGTCAAAGGGTCAGACCGGCGGAGCGACGAAGACGCCGCGGTCGACGTCGTTGAGCATTTCCTTGGCGACCATCTCGTTCATTGCGTTGGACGTGCCCCACTGGTCGGCGTTCTCGGGCTTCGTCAGGTCGTAGATGTGCGGGTGCCAGGTGTCCTCGTCCAGCTTTTCGAGCTCGGTGGTGTACTCCACGGTGTTGCCGTGCGGGTCGAGGAAGTACGTGAAGGTGTTGTCGCCCGCCATGTGCCGCCCGGGGCCCCAGATCTTGCGGGCGCCGGAGCGCATCACGCGGCCGGAGCCGCGCATGTACTCGTCGATGCCGCGCATCTCGAAGGAGAGGTGCTGCAGGGAGGTGTGCGGACCGCTGGCGATGGCCATGGAGTGGTGCTGGTTGCTGATCCGCATGAAGTGCATGACCTCGCCCATGTGCGGCAAGGTCATCGTGTCGGACAGCCGGAAGTCGAGGTGCTGCTCGTACCAGGCGCGGGTGGCGTTGATGTCGGGGGAGTTCAGGACGACGTGCGAGAGACGGACGGGAATGGACTCCTTCTCCTCGATACGACGGTGCCGGCGCGCCTCGACGTCGGCCGAGACCTCGATGGTGCGGCCGTCGATGTCGAAGAAGCGGAAGCCGTAGCCGCCGCCGGGGGTGTCGACCTTGCCCGGCTGGGAGATCAACCGCACTCCACTCGCGAGGAGTTGCTCGGCGAGCGTGTCCACGTCGGCGGGGTTCGCCGCGCCGTAGGAGATGAGGTCGAGGCGCTTCTCCTCGGCCTTGCGGAGCCGGACGATGTACTGCTCGGGGGAGCCCTCGGCGGCCAGGAAGGAGATGCCGGAGTCTTCGGCGACCTTGGTCAGGCCCCAGACGCCGGCGTAGAAGTCGAGCTGCTTGTCGTAGTCCGGCACGGCCAGGTCGACGTGGCGCAGGTGGGTGAGCAGACGTGTGCTCATGGTGGGGGTTCTCCTCTGTGCGGTTCAGATGGTTCGGACAAGGCGGAGCAACGCTGCCGCGTTGCCGCCGCGTACGGCGTGGAAGTGGGGGGCCGGCAGGTCCGTGACGTCGCGCAGAGCGCCGAGCGGGTCGTCGGTGCCCATGTCGAAGGGGAAGTCGGAGCCGAGCAGCACCCGGTCGGGGCCGGCCACCCGGATCAGCTCGCGCAGGACGTCCGGGTCGTGGACAAGGGAGTCGAAGTACAACTGCTTGAGGTAGCTGCTGGGCGGGTGCGCGCAGCCGCGGGTGTCGGTGCGGGCGAGCCAGGCGTGGTCGGAGCGGCCGATGTGGGTGGGCAGATAGCCGCCGCCGTGGGCGGCGACGATGCGCACCCCCGGGTGCCGGTCCAGGACTCCGGAGAAGATCAGATGGGACAGGGCGACGGCGTTCTCGGTCGGCTGGCCGACGGTGTTCGACAGATACCACCGGTTGAGGCGCTCGTCGAGCGTGCAGCCGAAGGGGTGCAGGAAGAGGATCGCGCCGGTTTCCCCGGCCCGTGTCCAGAACGGTTCGTACGCGGGATCCGACAGTTCGCGTCCCGGCGCGTGGCTCGATATCTCGACACCGCGCAGGCCCAGGCCGAGGGCGTGTTCGAGGGCTTCGACGGCGAGCCCCGGGTGCTGGAGCGGGACGAGGCCGAGGCCGTGCAGCCGCTGCGGGGCCTGGGCGACGTGCGCGGCCGTGCCCTCGTTGGCCAGTTCCCACACCGTACGGGCCAGGTCCTCGTCGGCCCAGTAGTGGTAGTGCGACGGAGAGGGCGAGACCAGCTGGACGTCGACCCCGGAGGCGTCCATCGCGGCGAGCCGGGCCTTGACGTCGGTCAGCCTCGGGAAGCGGTCCCGGAACATCGGGCCGCTGACGGCGATGGCCTCGGGGCCGTTGCGGCGGGCGTCGAGATCACGGGCCGCGGCCAGCCCGGGGTGTCCGGCGACGGCGTCCTCGACCTGAGGGAGCAGGACGTGCGCGTGGACGTCGATCGTGGGTGCGCTGTTCTGGGGACTCGCGGGGTTCACGGGGTCTCCTTCAGGGCGGACATCGTGCGGCCCATCAGACCGGGTGCGTCGGCGTCACGGACGCCGTCCAACTGCCACTGACCGAGTTGCACGGACGCTTCGACCACCATGCGGACACGGTCGATCCGGCGTTCGTAGAAGCCGGTCAGCAGGGCGTCGAGGGAACTCCAGTCCTGCTCCTCGCTCAGCATCTCGGCCAGTACGGAGGCGTCCTCCAGCGACATGGCCGCGCCCTGGGCGAGCGTGGGGGGACAGACGTGGGCCGCGTCACCGATCAGGACGACCCGGCCACGGTGCCAGGAGCCCTCGACGAGCAGCCGGTCGAACCAGGTGTAGTTGACCTTGGCGGGGTCGGTGATGCTCGCGGCGATCTCCGGCCACGCACCCCCGTAGGGTGCGGCCAGCCGCCGCATCTCGTCCGCGTACGAGGCCGGGTCGATGCAGGCGCGGTCGCGGTTGGCCTCGACGAGGTAGGCGTAGATGGTGTTCTTGCTGGTGGGGCAGTAGCCGGCGATGTAGCACGGTCCGCCGTAGGACAGGTCCATGCGCTCCACGCCCTCGGGGCGGGGAGCGGGGACGCGCCAGATGGCCATCCCGGTCGGTTCGGGTTTGTCGCTGATGCCGATCATCGCGCGGGTGTGGGAGCTGACGCCGTCGGCGGCGATGACGAGGTCGTAGCGGCCCTCGGTGCCGTCGCTGAACCGGGCGGTGACGCCGGACGCGTCCTGGACCAGTTCCTCGGCGGTGGTGCCCAGGCGTATCGCCGCGCCGCTCTCGAGGACGGCCTCACACAGAATCTCCTGGAGCCGGGGCCGCTGCATGCCGAAGATCGGGGGCAGGTCGTCCCCACCGGTGCGGATGTCCTGCTGGACGTGGAACACGGTCCCGTCGGGCGCGGCCAGGCCGACGGCGTCGACGGCGTAGCCGCTCTCCCGGACCTCGTCCCATACGCCCACTTCGCGCAGCACGCGCAGCGCGTTGCCCTGGAGGGTGATGCCGGAGCCGAGCACGTTCCAGTCGGGTTTGGCCTCGATCAGTTCCACGGCGACGCCCGCCCGCCGCAGCAGCACGGTCACGGCGTTGCCGGACGCGCCGCCGCCTATGACGAGGACGGTGCGGGAACGGGGGTCGTTCATGGGTTCTCCCTGAGATGGTGCCGCGCGACTTCGAGCGGCAGAGGGGGTCTTGCGGGCCGGGCGGGCGAAGGCGGCGTTGCCGTCCGGGCGCGGCCCGCCCGGCAGTCCAGGGCGTTACTTGACGGCGATGGGATTCACCGGTGAGCCGACGGACCCGGTGATGGGCAGTGGCGCGGCGGTGAGCCAGAACTCGTACCGGCCGTCGGCGGCGCAATGTGAGGCGAGGGCGTCGAGGTCCCACATCTCACCGATGAGCAGGCCGATATGGGGGATGGCGACCTGGTGCAGCGGCTGGAAGGCGTGGTCGAACTCGTTGGGCCGCACCTCGAAGCCCCAGGTGTCGGTGGCGATCCCGGCGATCTCGCTCCGGTGCAGCCAGCCGGCCGTACTGAAGCTCAGCCCCGGCGCCGGCCCGCCCGCGTAGTCGCCCCAGCCTTCGTGACGGGCGCGGGCCAGCCGCCCGGTGCGCACGAGGACCAGGTCGCCACGACCGACGGACACGCCGTGCGAGACGGCGGTCGCGGTCAGGTGCTCCTCGGTGATGGCGAAGCCGTCGGGCAGTTCGCCGCCGTGGCCGATGACCAGGCCCACGTCGAGGAGGACGCCCCGCCCGGCGACGTGCGGAGCCATGTGCTCGATGCCGGTGACCAGATCGCCTTCGGAGGTGACGACCTTCTCCGCCGGGCGGCCGTTCCACGCCATGCCGTGATCGAAGATGTGCCCGAGCCCGTCCCATTGGGTGGAGCACTGCAAGGGCATGGCGATCACGTCGTCGGCGCCCCCGAAACCGTGCGGAAAGCCCTGGCCGCCCAGAGCGGCGTCGGTGCCGGTGGCGAGCATCGTGTGCACCGGGTTCGTACGCCGCCGCCAGCCTTTCTGCGGGCCGTCCATGTCGAAGCTCTGTGACAAGGAGAAGCTGACGCCGTCGCGGACCAGGGCCGCGCCCTCGCGGCGCTTGGCCTCGTCGAGGAAGTTGAGCGTGCCGAGCACGTCGTCCTCGCCCCAGCGGCCCCAGTTCGAGTACGCCTTGGCGGCCTCGGCGATCGCCGCCTCGGGATCCGTACGGTCGATACGGTCGGCGCTCATCGGGTTTCCTCCGCGACACAGCGGGTGCGCTGGGTGCCGAGCCCGGTGACCGAGCCGTCCATCACGTCGCCGTCGCGCAGCAGCCGGCCCCAGTGGATGCCGTTGCCGGCCGGACTGCCGGTCAGTACAAGGTCGCCGGGGAGCAGTCGGGCGGTCTGGGAGATGTACGAGACCAACCGGGCGACGCCGAAGATCATGTCGCTGGTGGACTCGTCCTGCATGATCTCGCCGTTGAGTTTCAGGGTGACCTGCAGGTCGGAGGGGTCCGTGATGGAGCCGGCCGGGACGATCCACGGGCCGAGCGGGGTGAAGCCGGGGGCGTTCTTGCTGCGCAGCCAGTCGGTGCCGATCGGGGGCATGTCCCGGCGAAAGACGGTCGCGCGGTCGGTCAGGTCATTGGCGATGGTGTAGCCCGCGACGTGATCCAGCGCCTCCTCCACGGTGACCCGGTAGGCGGGGCGGGAGATCACCGCGGCGAGTTCCAGTTCCCAGTCGGGCTTGTGGGCCCAAGCGGGCAGCACCACGTCGTCGTAGGGACCGCTGATCGTGGTCGGCAGGCCGATGAAGACGTACGGGAGGTCCTCGGCGGCCCGCTCGTCCATGACCGCCGCGGTCTCGGCGCGGGCTTCTTCGACGGTGCGTGGGTCGTCCGGGGCGCGGTGTGCGACCGCCAGGTCGATCACGTGTTGCCGGTAGTTGGCGCCCGACTGGAAGATCTGCCGGGGCTCGACGGGCGCGTGCACCCGCAGGTCATCGAGCGACAGCCATGCGCCGGCCGGATCCGCCGCGAGAGCGTGGAGGCGGGGCAACGTCTCGTCCCAGCGCTCCAGGAGCGTAAGGGGCGTCAGCGCGGGTTCACCCAGTGCCGTGCGCAGGTCGAGCACCTGGCCGTCCGGCGCCACGAGGCCGGGGAACGCGGCTCCGCCCGAGGCGGAGAGAGTGCCGATGGCGAAGGGGCCCGAGAAGGGTACGAATGGTGCCGACGCGGCTTCGGATTTCACGGAGATGTCCTCCCGATTGCGGTCCCACTAATCTGGCCCGTAGATTGCAATCAGGGAAATCGATTTCATCTATATAAGAATCCAGCCGGTGAATACCGATGCCGGCTCCGGAATTGGGATGCTCCGTGAACTTGGCCAGCCTGGACCTCAACCTCGTCGTTGCCCTGCGCGCCCTCCTGCAGGAGCGCAACGTCACCAGGGCCGGCCAGCGCATCGGGCTCAGTCAGCCCGCGATGAGCGCGGCCCTGGCCCGGCTGCGCCGCCACTTCGACGACGACCTGCTCGCCCGGGTGGGCGGAGGGTACGAACTGACCGCCCTCGGGCAGGCCCTCCTTGACCGGACCACCACCGCATGCGACCTGCTGGAGCGCGTCTTCGCCAGTCAGGCCGAATTCGACCCCTCCCGCGAGGAGCACGAGTTCACGCTGATCGCCTCGGACTACGCGGTTGCCGTATTCGGCACCGAACTCGACCGCACCGTCCAAGCCGAGGCACCGGGAATCCGGCTCAGGTTCAAACAGGTACCGAACGAAATCATCGACAGCACCGGGTCGCTGCTCAGCACCGTGGACGGGCTACTGCTGCCCCACGGCATCATTCGCGGCTTCCCCATGGTCGAGCTCTACCGGGACAGCTGGGTCTTCCTCGTCGCGGACGACAACCCCGAGGTCGGCGAACAGCTCACCCTCGACGACCTGGCCCGACTGCCGTGGGTGACGTACCAACGAGCCTACGATGCCCCCGCCGCCCGCCAGATTGCCATGCTCGGCATCGAGCCGCGCGTGGCGGTCTCCGTCGACAGTTTCCAGCTGATGCCACTCCTGGTCGCAGGCACCCGCCGGGTAGCTCTCCTCCAAAGGCGTCTCGCCGACGAGCTGGACGGACTCGCACCCGTCCGCATCATGGAACCGCCCTATGACACCGTGCCGATCCAGCAGGCCCTGTGGTGGCATCCGGTCCACATGCACGACGCGGCGCACACGTGGCTTCGGGAGACGACGGCCCGGGTCGCCGAGATGATGGAGGCCGGTCGGCCTACGACCTCCCGTCCGCCGACATGATGAGCGTAGGAAGGCGAGCCGGCCGGCGCCGTCCTTGGCGGTGTGCGACGTCCCGTCTCGGCCTTCGTCCCGCACCCGGGCGCAGGAAAGCCTCTGCCCGCTCAGGCCCGCTCAGGAGCCACCCCGGACCGGCCCGCTGCGACGAGACAGCTGCTCTTCAATGGGAAACTGCTTGGTCTTCGCTTGTGGCTCTCTTCGTGCGACGGGCCGAGCCGGGCGACGGCACTGGCATGCCTCTGGTCCCCCTACATCGCGGAGTAGCGCTACAGATGACCGTCCAGGCTGCGCCTGACCCGAGCCGGAGCACCGGCACCGAGCGGAGTTCGGTGAGAACGGCGCGAAGGCGGTGGCCGAGGAGGCGACCGTCCGCCGTGTCACCCCTGACGTCTTCGCCGAGCACACTTTGGACGACCTGCTCCCGCGTACCGACTGCCGGCTCGGGCAGCAGGGACGCCTCACCCACCCCATGTACCGCCCCTCGGGCAGCGACCGCTACCGGCCGATCTCGTGGAACGACGCGTTCGCCGTGATCGCCCGGGAACTGGCCGCGCCCGATGCCCCCGATCAGGCCGCCTTCTACACCTCCGGCCGGGCGAGCAACGAGGCCGCATTCCTCCACCAGCTCCTCGTCCGGATGCTCGGCACCAACAACCTGCCGGACTGCTCCAACATGTGCCACGAGTCCAGCGGTTCGGCTCTGACGGAGACCATCGGCATCGGAAAGGGCAGCGTCAGCCTCGACGACCTCCACGAGGCCCTCCTCGGACTCGCCGTTTGCCTGATCACGCGTTGGCACGTCCGTAGGCTTTGGCAGGGCCAGTTGTCGGACGTTTCTCTGCGCCCGCTCGGGCGGCGAGTGTGAACGCTGCACACCCCTTGGTCAGTCGTGAAGGACTATTGGCGCCATGTCGGGACACCGCCCGCCCTGTTGCCCGAGCGGTGCCCCGACACGTTCCGGTCAGACGCGGCGGCGGGTGAAGCGTTGGTTGGGGTTGCCTGTGTAGGTCCACTGGGAGATGCGGGCGCCGTCGGCGGTCGAGTACTCCCAGACATCCATCGCCAGGCCGGACACCCGGTTGACGAGGCTGATCACACCACCACCGTGATCGACCACGCGCCACTGCTGGTTGGTGGCGCCGGTGTCGGCCTGTTGGACGACGTCCGCTCCGGTCGCGGTGCCCGTGGGCTGGAGGAACAGGCCACTGTGCAGTGCCTTGACGCGGACGTGGCCGTCGCCGGCGTCGACGAACTCGAATTGCTGGTTGGGGCGACTGCTGGTGGTCCGCTGGACGAGTTGTGCGCCGGCGGCGGTGGAGGCCCCGTTGATCTCGGCGGCCCTGCCGCTGTGCTGGGCCAGCAGGGTGTAGAGGCCCGGGCCGCCGGTGGAGTCGCCCAGCTGGGCTTCCCACCTGGTGTTGGACCCGGACGCGTCAGCCGGGAGGCGGTCCCGTGCGGCGGTGTCGCCGTACATGGTCCAGCGGGCCCAGTCGACGACGGTCCTCGGGAAGCGTTGGTCGCTCCAGAAGCTGGTGTGGCTGCCGCCGACGAAGGTGAGGAACGCCTTGGGCCAGGTGATCTCCGAGTACGCCTGCCGGGCCGAGGAGTACTGCGTGGTCGAGTCCCGGTCGCCGTGGACGAACAGGACCTTGGCCGAGACGGAGCTGGATGGGTTGCCCATGTCCACGCAGGACTGGGGGTTGGCGGAGATGATCCGGCTGTCGGGCCAGGAGGTCAGCAGACCGTGGGTGACCATGCCGCCCAGGGAGTGGCCCGAGACGCCGACGCCGATGCCGGTGTTGATGTGCCCGGCCAGCGGTCCGCTCGCGTTGAGCGCGAGGGTGTTGGTGAGGATCTGCGAGACGTCCTTGGAGGTGTTGCCGTTGTTGACGTCGGTGAAGTTGTGGTTGAAGTGCGGGGCGGGGACGATGAAGCCCGCCGAGGCCAGGGCCCGGATGATGAACAAGGAGTTCTGCGGGCTGCTTCCGTAGCCGTGGGTCATGTTGTAGACGGGGAAGACCCCGCCCGCGACCGGGGCGTCCGTCACCGGGCTGCCGCCGGCGGAGCCGGTGGCCGGGTAGTAGACGTAGGTGGTGCACGGGCGGCTGCCGCGGGTCCAGTTGTACCGGCGCACGCCGACCGCGAACGGCGTGGTCGGCGCGGTGTCCAGCGGCCCGGCGGCGGCCGGTGCCTGTCCTGCCCCGAGCAGGGACAGGCCCACTCCCGTCGCTCCGGCCGCGCTCATGCTGAGGAAGGTCCGTCGTCGCAGGGTCATGGTGACTCCTTGGGTGCGGGGATGGGTGGAGGGTTCGGCGTTCGGCTTGTCCCGTTGCCGGGTGCGTCCCGTCGGCGACAGAGGCCGACAGGTCGACGGGGCGCGCGGTGCAAGAGCGGGTGTGGGTGCTCCTGCCACCCGCGAGGAGCGGCGTGCGGTTGGTCGGGCGCACCGGATGTCGGGGGTGAGTGTGGCCGTTCCGGTCGAACACGGCCTGGTTCTTCCAGGCGCTGCCGCAGTTGTCGCTGTCGGCCACCGAGTGAGCGGAGCACTGCCGTGAAGCAGTGATGATGTATCGCCGGTGCCGTCGCGGTCTCGGCGGTGCGACGTCGGTGAAGCAGGCTATGAGGTGGTCAAGTCGTGTTCGCCTGGTCGGGCATGACGTCGATGACCGCCGTGACCGGTCCTGTGCCGGTCGTCCCGGTGACTGTCACCTCACCAGGCCTGTCGGTCGCGCCAGGTGGCAACGGCTGCCAGCGGACGGGGACAGTGGTGATCTTGTTGTTGGCGGTGGTGAGCATGCGGATGGAGGAGGGCAGCTTCGGGGCGGCCCTCACCATGGTGCCGGTGTAGATGGTGTCCTGGAGGATGTGCTGGGCGCGGCTGGCGTTGAAGACGTTGATGGACGCGTGCGGCTCCCACGTGTTCGTCAGTCCGGGCACGGCCCGGAACATCGGCTGGTAGCCGGCCGGCTCCCACACCAGGACACCTGAACCTCGGTTGTCGACCACGTCGTTGGCGGCCTGGAACACCCTCCGGATCGCGTCCGCCTGCCCCTGAATGGTGCGCGGGTACGGCGAGTTGGGCAACGGCGAGCCATCGCCGCCCGACGCGGGGTAGGCGGTTTCGGCGATGTCGATCTCGTAGCCGGGATAGGTGGTGGCCATGGTGTTCAGGTTGAGGTCCAGTGCCTCGGGCGTACCGTGCCATTCCGGGTAGTACGAGATGGCCAGCACATCGGGGTTCTGGCCCTTTGCCTTCACCCGGGTGAGGAACTGGTGCCAGAACTCCATGGTTTTGGCGAGCTTGTCCTTGCCGACGATCACGTGTATCTCGACCTTGGACGTCGGTGACGCGTCGCGGACGGCCTTGATCCCGGCCGCGGCCAGGGTGGTGAACCGGTCCCACGACTGGCCGTAGAGCTGCTGCTCCACGGGGTCGGTGGACCGCCAGTACTTCCACAGCAGGCCACCGCCGGGCTTGGACTGGTAGATATCGGCCTGGTCGACGAAGTACGGCGGATTCGTCGTGCCGATGTGGGCCGCCTCGCTGCCGTACATGAAGCCATTGATGATCTCGTTGCCGACGGCTACCTTCTCCGGCGTGGTGCCCTGCCGGATCAACCGCTTCAGATAGTCGGCGGTGAAGTCGTACACGGCCTGGGACAGGTCCCCGAACTCCAGCTCTGCCCAGGCGCGTGGTTTTGGCTGCTTGCTGGGGTCCGCCCATGAGTCCGCGTAGTGGAAGTCGATCCCCAGGCCCATGCCCCGCTGCTTGATCCGCTTCGCCGAGACCAGTGAGCGCTCCGGGCCCTGGCGCGGTACCGGCGTCGGTTGGCCGGTGCTCTCGCTGCGCGGCTCGTTGAATATCCGAAGCCGGGTGTGCTGCATGCCGCGGTCCTTGGCCACGTCGAGCAGGTGTGGTCCGGCACCGCGGTCTTCGGCCAGGGGGTCGACCCAGTACTGCTGGTCCTGGACGTCGTCCATCCAGGACAGATCGGCGCCGAGGGTGAGGTCCTCGCGCAGATAGTTGAAGACCTGGAGCTCGCTGACACCCGCCCGGGCACGGCCCGGCCC
Source organism: Streptomyces sp. NPDC057438 (assembly GCF_042802995.1). Taxonomy (NCBI): domain Bacteria; kingdom Bacillati; phylum Actinomycetota; class Actinomycetes; order Kitasatosporales; family Streptomycetaceae; genus Streptomyces; species Streptomyces sp. NPDC057438. The sequence continues at coordinate 56,546 of NZ_JBHVDD010000041.1, read as the reverse complement.
ACCCGTGAAGGTCAGCCGGACGAAGCGCGTTGCCGGCCTGGTGAACAGGTGCACCTCTCCCCGCGACACGGCTCGGTCGTGGGATCTGTCGGCGATGGTCTTCCACCGGCGACCGTCGGATGAAGCCTCGACGACGTACCGGTGGGCCACGCCACGGTCCGGGAAGAGCACCTTGACCTTGCGCAGGTTGTCGTAGGTTCCACCGAGGTCCACGGTGAGCCACTGCCGGGCGCCGGCACGACCGGGTTGCCAGGACGTCGTCGGGTCGCCGTCGATGGCCAGACGGGCGTTCGACGAGCCGGTGGCGGCCGTCGCCGCGGCCCAGGGCTTGGCAGCGATATTGCTTTCGATCGGCTTGATGTCCGCGGTTCCGAAGGTGGCGTGGGCCGGCGCGGGCATCATGAGTAAGGTCGCGGACGCCATGGTGACCAACGTCGTGGTGCCCGCGATGACGCGGGGCAGACGCCTGCTGCTCATGTCCTTCTCCTGACGGTGTGACGTACTTGCGGCGGGTGCTGTTTCCCACGCGGTCGGCCGTCGTTCTCCATGGCCCTGGACGTGACCCTGCGTGCTCTGCCGGTCGAAGAGACCGGCAGAGCGTGGGATGTCAGCCGGTCGCGGCACCGACATCGAGGTAGTCGACGTTGGGCAGTCCGGCTGCCGTGGTCGGATCCCACCGGATGGTGTTGCTGCCGGCGTTCAGTGGGACGGTCACGGTCTTGGTCGTCCACGTCGTCCACGCACCGGTGGACTCGAACGAAACGGTCCCCACCGTGGATCCGTTGACGATCAGGTTCGCCGGCCTCGGACCGCTACTGGAGCCATTGGCGAACCGGACCGCCACCGTCGCCGGACCAGCGGTCTCCGGGGTCACCGTGAACTGCGCGAAGGCCCCCGCAGCGGCACTGCCGTTGCAGAACCCGCTACCGGAAAAGCCCGCTTGGTCCGAGTCGATCGTGCCCTGGCACACCGCCGGTGCGGTCTCCGCCTCGTATCGCTGTCCCGATGGCGCGTCGGCAGAGGTCTTGACCAGTGAGAGTTGGTCGACGGTGACGCCGCCCGAACCCGACGCCCGCACGGTGACGGTGGCGGCCCCGCTGGGCAGCGCGAGGCCGGTGAGCTCGCGCTTGGTCCAGCCGCTCGACGACGGGATGCCGAGGGTGCGTTGGCTGGCGTCGGCGCCGGTGATCACGACCTGTCCGGCGCTACCCCGAGCGTGCAGGGACAGGGTGTAGGTGCCTGCGGGCACCGACTCGATCCGCTGCTCGACGCCGCCGCTGTTGCTCACCTGGAGGGCGAAGCGAGACCCGTTCACACCACCGTTGACGTTGGTCACCGAACCGCCGAGGTTCCGCCATCCCCGCACACCGGAGACGACGATGCGGTCGGCCTGGATGTCCGGGTTGAGGATGTAGTTGTTCGCCTGCCCGACACGCCACTCGCCGGTCGTGACGTTGAACTGCCACTGACTGACCGAGTGGAACTGCGGCCTCGCGCCGGTCTTGGTTATCGGCACCCACTGGTTGTACCCGATGCCGTTCCAGGCGAAGTCGGCCCAGCGGTCGCCGGCGTAGATCACCGTGTTCTGCTTGGTGCCCTGGACCGTCACGAAGAACCCGGTCTGGGTCACGTGGCTGTAGTCCATCTCGGTGCCGGCAAGGACGTACTCGCCGCTGTACGAGCCCTGAACGTTGCTGCTGGTCGACTCATTGACGTAGTTGACCGAGGTGTTCCAGCCGTGCAGGTCCGACGCCGCGTGGTAGTACTTGCCGTCGAGCTTGAACATGGCGTTGCCCTCGCGACCGGCGCCGCGGCGGATCTCCACGCCTGCCTCGATCCGCAGCGAGTCGGACTCCCGGAACTTGGCCACGAAGCCGCGTGACCGTCCTTCGCGGTTGGAGAAGATCAGGTAGTCCTTGCCGTTGTCGTCGGTGAAGACGGTCTGATCGCCGGTGCCGGTCGTGGGCGAGTTGGTGATCTGGGTCTGGAAGTAGCCGTAGTCGAAGGTGTCGGTGGGTGAGTCGCCCTGCAGCAGCAGAACGCCGTGCCCGCCCCTGCCCGTGTGCCACATCTGCACGGCGAGCACGTACTTGCCGGTGTTCTCGTTGTACGAGACGCCGAGCCGCCCGACCCAGCCCGCACCCCCCAGGTCGGCGCCGCTGCCCACGCCGGTGGAACGCGTCGCGACCCGGTTCTCGAACTTCCAGTTCACCAGGTCCTTGGACGAGTACACGGGGATCGAGACGAAGCTGACGTTGCCGTCGTACTTTCTCGTCGGATTGGCCCGGTAGAGCTCGGCTCCGGTGTACTGCACGCCGTACCAGTAGTAGGTGTCGCCGAACTTGAAGACCCCACCGCCCTGCGAATAGATGGGGTTGCCGCTGGTGTCGTTCCAGAAGGTGTTGTTCGTGATGGTCTGGAAGGTGCCCTCGTCGGCGGCCTTCAGATCGGCGGCGGCGGTCATCAGTGCCGTCTTCGCGGCGGCGACCTCAGACGTGCCGGCCGACGTGTCGTCGGCGACATCGGCCGCGGCGGTCAACGCCTTGGCGAAGGGCTTCCAGGAGTCAGCCGTGTACTTCGACGGGGTGCGTGTGCGGTAGTCGGACACCAGGTACTCGAGGCCGCGATCCACCACCGGTGCGGCGGCGGCACCCTGGTCCTGGAGCGCCGTTGCCGATGTCTCCGTTGCAGGTGTCCCCGCCGCAGCGGTGCCCGCCGAGAGCGGTGCCGCCAACGCCACGGACAACAGTGCGGCGACGGCCACCTTCCAGTACTTCGAAACGACACGCGATCTTTGCTTCACGATGTCACCTTCCATCGTTCTCAAAGGCGCCGAGATCCGGCGCACTTCCGCTGAAGGGCAGCCCTACGGCGGTGCCCTTGTCGATCAGGGCACTGTTCGCCGCGAGACGGAGGTGGGGCAGCACGGGCAGGCTTCCATCGGTCTGGCGGGGCGCGTCCCAGCCGGACGTCGACACACTCCGGAACTGGGAGTCCGACAGGGGGACGCCGAGGTTCCAGGAGTTGTACGCGGTGTTCGTGCCGGTCATGTACGACGTCGGCGTTCCGGTGTAGGCGAGGTTGTTGCGCAGGTTGCCCCGGCCGACGGCGGCGCCGCTCGAGTCGACGCCACGCATGTTGAAGTTGGGGTGGTTTCCGTAGCCGGTGTTGTTGAAGAAGTCGTTGGCCACCGGGTGGTGGTTGGCGTAGAAGCCGGCCGCCCTGTTGAGGAACGCCACCGAGGAGCGGACGGTGTGCTTCGGCGCGTTGGCCTCGTAGTCACCGCCGTAGCCGCCCGACTTGAAGCCGGCTCCGTTGCCGGAGGGCGTCGTCGTCCCCGGCACGTACCCGTTGCGCCAGGCCCACGAGTTCTCGATGATCACGGGAGAGTAGGTGGAGATGAGGTCGAACCCGTCATCGGCGTTCCACCACGCGCGGCAACCCTGGAACACGTTCGCGGGGCGGCCGGCCGGCGTGTAATGCGAACCGAACCCGTCGGCGTTCTCGCCGGGCCCGTCATTGCTGCGCAGGTCGTAGTTGTCGTGCGAGTCCGAGTTGAGGACGAGGTTGCCGCCCCCGCCGTTGATGAACAGGCCGGTGCCCATGTGGTGGTGGGTGTTGATCTGCTCGAAGACGCTGTTGCTGCCGGAGATCCAGATGCCCCAGGACTCGGCGTTCCGGTTGTTGTTCTGCGGAACGCCCTTGACTTCCAGTCCTTTGAGGTGGATCCAGCTGCCGGTGACGTTGAAGCCCTTGATACGGCAGTTGTCCGTCATCCGTGAGAAGTCGAAGACCGGCTTCTCGCCCGGGTGGGCCCAGTACCGGATCGGGTTGCCCGAGCTTCCGCTCTTGTTCAGGGTGATCGCGTCGACTCTGGCGGACTGGCTGGAGCAGGCGCTGTTCGCTCGGGTGTAGGTGTAGGTGCCGCCCCGGAGATAGACCGTGTCACCCGCCTTGGCGACGGACTGCGCACGAGCGATCGACGCCCACGGAGCGGCTTGCGTACCTGCTGCTCCGTCGTTCCCGTTCGGGGCGACGTAGTAGATGTTTCCGGCCGCCGCGGCGCTCGCGGCCGCCGAGCCGGGGGTCATGGCGACGGAACTCGCCGTGACCATCGAAAGCAGGAGGGCAGGCGTGCCGAACTTCGCGGTTCTCACAGCATCATCTCCCGAGTCAGGTGATTTCACGTGCGGCAGTGGGGCTCGTGCCTGCCTGAAGAACTCAGCGCAGGTGCGAATGCTGCTTCTCGAAAGGTGGGACCACGTGCGTGCTTCTTCAGAACTTCATGGCGCCGGCGGCAAGGTTGGCGATGAAGTGGCGCGAGCCGATCAGGAAGACCCCGATCAGCGGGATCACGGACATGAGCGTTCCGGCGATGACCATCGACCGGCCGGTGGTGTAGACGCCGTTCAGCTGCTGCACGGCCACTTGCGGTGTCACCTTGCCCGGGTCGACCATCACGATCAGTGGCCACAGGTAGTCGTTCCCGATGTGGAAGAAGGTGAAGATCCCCAGGAACGCCAGCCCCGGGCGCAGCACCGGCAGCCCCACCGTCCACCAGTGGCGGAAGAACCCGGCCCCCACGACCCTCGAGGCATGGATCAGCTCGTCGGCGATCGCCCCCTGTGCGTACTGGCGCATCCAGAAGACTCCAGCCGTACTTGAGGCAGCCCGAGCCCGAAGCGGCGAACCGGCGGGCGTCCTGTGCGTGCCCGGACTGCGTCGGCCGTTGGGTGGGTGGTGGAGTGCGGCGCGCCCGTCGTGTCCACCGACATCGCGCAGATGCCGGAGTCCCGGTCCACGCCGTGTAGTTGGCCGCCAAGGGCTCCAACTCGCGCGCCGGTCCGGAACCACCGCGACTGTCGAGCCGACCAGCCGTGACTCACCCATGGAGAGGCCTCCTGTCACCACCGATGCGGAGATTGCCTCACCGGCCGAACCCCCGGGTCCCGGCCCCCGCCTTCGTCGCACGTCGCGGCCCGGTCGGAGCCAAGCTGCTTCCGCACGCCACCGTCAGGTAGGGACGACTGCGTCCTCCGGCTGCGGCACCGCCGTCATCGAGGCCACCCGCGAACCGACCGGCCTCGGTTCGCGCCCACCACCGCCGCGTGCTACCTGAGATACGCGGTGAGAGGGAGGTTCTGGCGGCGCACGTCACCGGCGACGAGCCCTGCCACCCGCTGGGCGCCGTAGGTGTCGAAGTGGGTGTGGTCGTTGCAGAAGAAGGTGCCCAGGGGACCACTGCCTCCGTAGTCGCCGTTGTTCGGGCAGAAGCGCAGACTGTTGTAGAGCGAGACGCTGAGCGCCTGCAGGTCGATGACGGGGGCCCTGGTGGCGGATCCGGCGGCGAAGGTCTCGCCCACGAAGCCGCGGTTCCTGGTCGCTGTACCGCCGGAGCAGGTGATGGCGGCCACCGGGGTGAGCAGCACCGGGTGTGCGCCCCGGGCCAGGGCGGCCTGCGCCATCATGGTCATCAGCTGTTGGTACCGGGCCGGGCCGACGTGCCGGGGACAGGTCGAGGAGGAGTCGTTGATGCCGAACTGGATGAACAGGTAGTCACCGGCCTTCAATCCGGTGGTCGAGTTCAGCATCGCCTGCCAGCGGGACGAGTACGTGGTGGACGTGAGGCGGCACTCGCCGTCCGAGCCCTTGGTGCTGCTCACGTTCCCCTCGTACAGCCAGGTCTGGATGCTGCGGCCTCCCACGGCCTGGTTCTTGACGGTCACGTCGCTGTTGAACAGGGCGTCGAACTGGCTGCCCCAGCCGACCGGACAACGGCCGGAACCCGGGTTGGCCATGGTGGAGTCACCGGCCAGCCACACGGTGACCGGCGCGGCGGCCGTCCGTGCGGCCGGCGCCTGGGCGCGGGAGGCACTGGTGCAGTTCGTGGCGACGCGGTCCGCCGCGGATGCGGCGCTGACACCGAGGCTCGACAAGGCGATCGCGAGCGCGGTCGTGATGAGAATCCGTAAGTTACTCAACGGGTCCCTCCTTGGGACTGGCGCCGGGCGTCGGTCAGCGCAGGTGCGCGGCCAGGGGCAGGCGCTGCTCGCGGATGCTCTGGAGCACCAGCCCGCCCATCTGGCTCGCGCCGTACTGCGAGAAGTGGGTGTTGTCCGTGACACCGTCGACCGATGAGCGCAGGAAGAGCTGTGCGGAGGCGGACGGGCCGAGGGACTCGACCAGCGTTTTGCTCTTGGTGGTCAGATCGATCACCGGCACGTTCTGCGCCGTGCCGACCGAGCGCATCTCGGCGGGCAGGTTCACTCCGACGCCGTTGACGTGCAGCGCTGTGGGCGTGAGCCGGTTGCCGTCGAACTGCCGGCGGACCGGCGGGGTCACCAGAACCGGGACGCCGCCCTTCGCACGGACCTGCGTGATCATGGAGGTGAGGTTGCTCCGGAAGGCTGACGCGCTGGTCTGCTTGTCGTTGTGGCCGAACTGGATGAAGACCGCGTCGTTTGCCCTGACCTTCGGCAGCAGCGCCGGGAAGAGCGCCGAGTTCCTCAGGAAGCTGCCCGAACTCTCCCCCGAGTCGGAGTAGTTGGCGACGGACGCTCCGGGACCCACCGCCGGCGTGATCATCTGGCCCCATCCCGTGTACGGGGCCAAGAACTGGTCGCACACGGTCGAGTCACCGGCCAGGTAGGCGACCAGCGGCTGGCTCGCCGGTTTCACGGAGACGGCCGACACCTGCGGGTTGGTCCCCGCGAACCGGATGTCCAGGCCGGGGTTTCCGGTGCCGCCCTGGCCGGTCGGCTGCCCCTCCGGCTGCCGCACGTTGACGGTGAACGAGTACGTGGCGGCGGCACCGGCCGCCGTCTTCGTCGCCGGAAGCATCAGGCGCCGGGCCTCCACCCACATGTCGGTCTCGGCGGCAGTGGCACCACCGATGGAGACCGTCACGTCGTAGTTGCCGGGTGAGACCGCGTAGTGACACTTGATCGGCGCAGTGCCGGAACAACCGGCCGGCAGTGCCCGCGTGGCGGCATCGGCATGCGCCGCACCGGTGCCGACCAGCGTCGCAAGGGTCAGCAGACCCACTGCTCCCAGCTTGACCCCGTGCCCTTCGAGACTCGATGTCATGCCCATTACAATCACTTCCCAATCTTTGACCGGAGAGTTGCCCGGGTTGAGGTCCGTGGCCCGTCTCTCAGGCCTGGGTGAAGCCGTTCATGATGACGGAGGGCCGCTTCGTGGCGGAGTCCCAGGCGCCCATGTCGTAACCGGTGAACGGGGACATGCACTCCGGCTCCCAGTAGAAGATGCCCTGCCCGCCGTTGGCCTTGAGGGCCTTGATGTAGGCGGCCAGCGCGGCCTGGGTGGAGGAGGCGCGATCCACCCGACCACCGAACTCGCTCTGCAGGAACGGTTTGCCGTAGGCGTCGGAGATCCTCTTCATGTTCCCCACGATCCCGGCCGCGACGTCGGTGCTGCCGTAGGAGGAGAACACCGACATGTCCCACTTGCCGCCGTTCGCGGCGAAGCGACTGAAGAACGTCGTCATCGCGTCGTACTTCTGCGGCTGGGCCAGGTGGATACACACGGTCGAGTTCGGTGACACCGCCTTGACCTGGTCGTATGCGGCGTTGAGCAGTCCGGTCATCTGCGCCGGGCTGGAGACGCCGCCGACTGGGCGGCAGATCCCGCTGTTGATCTCGTTGCCGATCTGCACCCAGGTGGGGAGCACGTCGTTGTTCCTCATGACCGTCATGGTCTGGTTCACGTACGTGCCCATCGCGGTGCGCATCTGGGTGTAGCTCATGTTCCGCCAGGCGGCGGGCGGGTTCTGCACGCCGACGGAGTTCCAGGTGTCGCCGAGCATGTAGTCGAGCATGATCGACATACCGGCGGCCTTGACCCGCTTGGCGAAGGCGGCCACCTCGTTGATGCCACAGTGCCCGTTGGCCGGGTCGCTGGAAGGGTTGACGAACGTGCGCAGGCGTACGGCGGTGATGCCGTATCCCTTGAGGGTGGTCAGCAGGTCTCGGGTCTGCCCGTCGGCGTTCCTCCAGGAGTAGCCACGCGCCTCCATCTGAGGTGCCCAACTGATGTCGACGCCCCTGACGAAGTTCGCCGCGGCCTCGGCAGGCGTCTCGAGTTCGGCGAACGCGACGGCGGTGGCGAGCGCTCCGGCGGTGGCGGGGGTGGCCTTGAGCAGGGTTCGCCGGCTGATGCGCCCTGCAACTGGTGTGGGGGGTTGCGGGGACATGGTCGGTCCTTTCCTTCCGTCGGCCGCGAGTGAGCCGTCGCGGTCGGCGGAGAGGGGGCGGTGAGAAAGAGATTTCGAGGAGCGAGGCGGATGGGAGGAGCAACTGACTCTCGGACTCGCCGAGCTGGTGTGGCCGCGTCGATCCAGCCGTTGGCCTCCCTCGGTGGGGCAACAACTACGGCAGGAGTGCTTGCGAGTGGCACGTGTCGAAGGGGGCGGCCTGGGCGTGCCAGGGACGCTCCTTCAGGTCGGACCTGTGAGCGATCACAGGGGGGTGTGACGGAAGTGCGCAATCGCATCACAACGAACTTGATGTGCATCACGCAGCTTCTCGATCGGGCACGAAGCTGTCAACCATTGCTCACCAATCCATGGAAGAAGCAGTGCGATCCTGTGGACGGAAGCTCGCCGCGCCTCGGCCGTGAGCTGTCTGGAACGGCGGGAGTCGGCCCAGCTCAAGTGCCCTTCTAGAAGGAATGCGGCGACAGGGGCGAGCTGCGCACGGGGCATCTCGTCGGCTCGCATCCGAACAGGCTCGAACAGAGAGAGTCAACAGACCGCTTGACGGGCCATCAGCGAATTCCTACCCTCGCGGCGAATGGGAGCGTTCCCACACCTGTGCCCAGACCGCTGTCTCCGCGATCTTCATACCACCCCCACATCGGAGGTCATAGTGACCGTCCCGCACCGGCATCCGCGCACCCCATCGCGCCCATGGCGATTCCCACGCCGGCCCAGCAATCGGCTGTTCGAGGGCCTGGCGGCCGCCACCGCACTGGCCCTCACCGCCCTCACCGCACTCACCGGACTGCCGCAGACCGCGCATGCCGCGACCGCGCGGCAGGTGGAACGCCTCGATCGGGGTCTGACCAGCGTCCACACCGGCGGCGGGAACCTGGTGTCGTGGCGGTGGCTGGCCACTGACCCGAACGACGTCGCCTTCAACGTCTATCGTGGCGGCACCAGACTCAACTCCTCGCCCCTGACCACCTCGACGAACTACTTGGACGCCGGCGCCCCGGACTCGGCGGACTACACGGTGCGCGCGGTGGTGAACGGCATCGAGCAGGCGCCGTCCGAGCACGCGCTCCAGTTCCGCACCGGATACAAGGACGTGCCGATCTCCCCGCCGCCCGGGGGCACTTCACCGGGCAACTCGCCGTACACCTACGAGGCCAACGACGCCTCCGTCGGCGACCTCGACGGCGACGGTGCCCTGGACATCGTTCTGAAGTGGCAGCCGACGAACGCCAAGGACAACTCCCAGTCCGGCTACACCGGCAACACGATCGTCGACGGGATCAAGCTCGACGGCACTCGCTTGTGGCGTATCGACCTGGGCCGCAACATCCGCTCCGGTGCCCACTACACACAGTTCCAGGTGTACGACTACGACGGCGACGGCAAGGCCGAGGTCGCCATGAAGACCGCTGATGGCACGAAGGACGGAACCGGCGCGGTCATAGGCAGTTCCTCGGCCGATCACCGCAACTCCTCGGGCTATGTGCTGTCCGGCCCCGAGTACCTGACGATGTTCAACGGGCAGACGGGCAAGGCGATGCAGTCCGTCGACTACGTCCCAGCCCGAGGCACGGTGTCGTCCTGGGGGGACTCCTACGGCAACCGCGTGGACCGGTTCCTGGCGGGCACGGCCTACCTGGACGGTTCCCGACCCTCGGTGATCATGGCTCGTGGCTACTACACCCGTGCGGTGATCGCGGCCTGGGACTGGCGGAACGGGCAGTTCACCCGCCGCTGGACCTTCGACTCCAACGCCAACAGCGGCTACGCCGGCCAGGGCAACCACCAGTTGTCGGTCGCGGACGTGGACGGGGACGGCAAGGACGAGGTCGTCTACGGCGCGATGGCCGTCGACGACAACGGCAACGGCCTGTGGACGACGCGGAACGGTCATGGGGACGCGATGCACGTGGGCGACCTCGACCCGTCCCGGCCGGGTCTGGAGGAGTTCAAGGTCGACGAGGACAGCTCCAAGCCGTCCTCCTGGATGGCGGACGCGAGGACCGGCCAGATCCTCTGGTCCACCCCGGCCGGCGGTGACAACGGCCGGGGGGTGTCCGGTGACATCTGGTCCGGCAGCGCGGGCGCCGAGTCGTGGTCGTCGCTCGTGAGTGGCGTCCGCAACCCCAAGGGCGCGGTGGTCGCCAGTCGTAAGCCCGGGTCCAGCAACTTCCTGGCGTGGTGGGACGGCGACACCACGCGCGAACTCCTCGACGGCACTCACATCGACAAGTACGGCACCTCCGGCGACACCCGCCTGCTCACCGGCTCCGCAGTCCACTCCAACAACGGCACCAAGTCGACGCCGTCCTTGTCCGGCGACGTCCTCGGCGACTGGCGCGAGGAGGTCATCTGGCCGACGTCCGACAACACGGCCCTGCGGATCTATTCCACGCCGTACCAGACCAATACGCGGATCACGACCCTTCTCCACGACACCCAGTACCGCACGGCCCTGGCCTGGCAGAACACTGCCTACAACCAGCCCCCGCACCCCAGCTTCTTCATCGGCGGCAACATGCCTACGCCTCCCCGCCCCACCGTCGCGCTGCCGCACAGCCTCTGAGCCGGACAGCCGACTTCCCTGATGCTTGAGCGAGTTCAAGCATCAGGGAAGTGCGGTCCGGTTCGGCGAACCGATCGCGCGCTTCGGGCGAGAGGAAAATCTGCCGGGCCACGTTTCGCTCCCCGGGCGGCAGTTGGGCTCAGTTCCCGAGGACGACGGTGGCGAGCCGGTTCCATCCGAGGGTGTCCCAGGCGCCGGCTGACGACGAAGGCGGGCACGCCGAGCGCGTCGAAGAGGTACTGGACGGTGGGCCGAAGTCGCTACGGCGGGGGCGCCGCCCGCGGTGTGCGGTGCCGGTCGGGCTGGGCCAGCCACATCAGATGGTCCCGTTCCTCCTCGGTCAGGCGCAGTGCCTGTGCCCCGGCGTCCAGGACCTAGGCCGACATGGTTGCGCCGTAGCCCTGTTCCAGACGTGCGTAGTACGCGTATGGCACTCCCGCCAGTTGCGCCGGCTCCCTCGCGCCGCAGGCTGGGTACCCGCCGCCCCTACGAGGGCAGGCCGATGCCCTCGAGAGTGAGCCGGGCCCTGCGAGACCGCAGAAACTCCTTGAGCTCGGCACGCCGGTCAGGTCCGGCAAACACCTCGTCGTCGGTCGCTACATGTGAAGACGTCGCTGTCCTCCGTTTGTCAAACGTGCTCCCGGATGCGGAGCAGCGTAGGCAGCTTCTCCAACTGGTCGGCGCGCAGTCGACGAGGTCGCACACCGTGTGGCATCGCCACCCGGCCCAACTGCGCGCCCACGAGGTATGTGGAGGTGTGTACCCGTCACCGGGACTCGGGGTCCTGTTATGTGCCGGACGGAAGGCCAGAGCCGGCAACACTGCCGCCAACGCCGGTCATGATGGCGTTGATGATGCCCTGCTGGGTGACCGTGAGGGAGCGCCGGTTGAACAGCCCGAACCCGTACCGATCGGTTGCACCGTTGTCCCAGTAGACGGTGGCCGCGCCGTATTTCTTGGCGGTGGCCGCGACGGCCCGTGCAAAGTCTGCGCGATACCTGTTGTTTGACGAATCGAACGATGACTTGTCGATGGCGCCGTATTCGCCGACAACTACCGGATACCCCTTCGTGACGAATGTGTCGTACATCTTTTTGAGCTGTGCATCCAGATAGTCTTCCTGTCCCCAGGTGGACTTTCTGGCAGGGTTGGTCGCCGCTCGTCCCCACTGCGTGATGGTGCCGTTTTCCTCTCCGGCGAAGTCCCACGGGCTGTAGTGATGAACGGAGATCATGATTCGTCGTTCATTGGCGGGAATGGAGGAGGAGCGGTACTGGTCGGACGGAACCGCGAAGCCGTAGTTCCCCGCTGTATAATCGATGTTTGTGTTCCAGCCGGGAACGAGCAGCCACCTTGAGCTGTTATTTCCGCCGGTTTTGCGCACGGTGTCGACGAAAATCTGGTTGTAACTGTTGATGTTTGAATAGCACGGTTGGGTCGGGTTTCCGTACTGCCCGTCGAACTCCTCGTTCATGGACTCCAGGATCAGGCGCTGGTCGTAGTTCTTGAACCTGTTTGCGATTTGCTGCCAAGCTTTCTGGTACTTGGCCCTGATCGCTGTTTGGGAGGGTGCATCACAGATCAGCCAGGAGCCGCTGATGCTCTTGTAGCCGTCGCCGTGCATGTTGATCAGCACATGCAGGCCCCTGTTGTAGGCGTAGTTGACGACCTCTTGGATTCTGTTCAGCCATGAGGGATTTATCGTGTGATCTGGGCCGGGCCCTATGTGGCCCAGGTAGGAGACCGGGATCCGGATGGTTTTGAACCCGGCCGCCCTTACTTTGTCGATGAGGGCTTGTGTTACGGTCGGCTGTCCCCATGCCGTTTCTTTGGGGTATCCGTTGGTATTGGCTTCCAGCTGGTTCCCCAGATTCCATCCCGCGCCCATGTCGGCCACGATCTGCGAAGCGCTCGACGGTGCCACGGTATCGGCCGATGCCTGATGTGCCGCGCCGTACACAGATGCGGCAACTGCCAACAGGATGGCAAGGAGAATGACCCTGATCTTCCCTGCTAGTGAAACCATGTGTTTTCCTCTCTTGCAGCCTTGAGGGTGTCGGACCCCCAAGTGGATCTCTCTGTGCGAGTGGGAGCGGCGGGAGCCGCCCGCTGTTCGGGTGGTGGTGTCCACGCCGGCCTGGAAACGAACACAGTCGATTGCGCGGCGGCTGACCTCGCGGGCATCCGTGGGCGGCCACGCACCCTGCGCGGTCCGGATGCGCGGCGATCACGGCAGACGCGCGCACCCGGGCCGCGCGTGTGGTCGCTCCTCAGCTCAGGACGGATTCCCAGGTGGTCGTGGAGGAAGTGGCGTCGGCGCGAAGGCGGTCGCGGGCCGCGGTGTCGCCGTAGAGGCTCCACCGCATCCAGCCGACGAACGTGTCGATGGTCCGGGAGTCGCCGAAATAGTTGCTGTGGCCGGCGCCGCGGAAGGTGAGGAACGCCTTGGCGGCGGGCAGTTCCCGATACGCCTGACGAGCGGAGGAGATCGGGCACGTTCCGTCCCGGTCGCCGTGCATGAAGAGAACCTTGGCGCGGACCGACGGGCTCGGGTTGCCCATGTCCACACAGGACATGGGGATCGCGGCGGTGATCCGTGCGTCCGGCCAGGACGTGAGCAGGCCGTGGGTGGTCATGCCGCCCATCGAGTGGCCGGAGACGCCGACTCCGACCGCTGTGTTGATGTGGCCGGCCAGCGGGTCGCCGGCCGTGCTGAGGGCGAGGGTCCGGGTGATGACCTCGGAGACGTCCTTGGACTGGTTGCCGTTGTAGACGTCTTGGCGACTGAGGTGGGCGAAGTGGGGGGGCGGGGACGATGAAACCGGCCTCGGCCAGGGGACGGATCACCGCCAGGGAATTCTGCGGGCTGCTGCTGAAGCCGTGCATGAACGCGCAGACCGGGAAGACGCCCTGGGCAACGGGGACGTCGGCGACCGGGGAACCACCGGGGGCGCCGGTGGCGGGGTAGTAGACGTAGTTGGTCCACCGGCGGCTGCCGCGGCTCCAGGCGTACTGGCGCACGCCGACCGCGAACCGCTGGGTCGGAGCTCCGGCCCTCGCGGCGGCACCTGCTGGTCCCGTGCCGAGCAGGGACATACCTACGCCCGCGGCTCCGGCTGCGCTCAGCGTCAGCACACTACGCCGTTGCATGGTCATGAGGACTCCTGGTGTGGGGGGTGTGCGGAGCGCTGCTCGGCCAGGTGTCGCGCAGAGGTATGGGTGAAGCCGCGGCGGTGAGGCTGACCGAGGTGGTGGGGGAGTGGCCGAGGTGGTGGGGGAGCCGTGGGGGTGGTCAGAACGGCGAATCGCGCATGAGGGAGGACGTTCCGGGCCTGCCCGTAGTGGTCATCGGCGTGGTGTGGCCTTGTCGGCAGAGGCGCGGCGAGTTGCTGAACACCGGCCGAACCGTGACTCGTTGAGGGAGAAGCCTTCGCGCTCACCTGCCCGCCTGTCTGACGGGGAGGTGTTGATTCTGCGGAAGCGGCGCAGGGGGTGCCTCTCCTTCCGCTCTTCGTGTGCTGCGCCTATGGGAGCGTTCCCACTTGTCTCGCAACAGGTAGATTCTCGATCGGGTGCCGATCTGTCAATCATTGGCGCCCAACTCTGTTGCATTCGAAACGAATTCGATGGATCGCAGGGGCCGGGAGGTGCTGCGTGGTGTCTCCGAGGACCGCCCGATCGCACGCGCGGCGGGCCGTCAGCCGCGGCCGATACCTGCGCTCATGCCGGCGATCGTATGAGCCCTGATGTCGGGGTGCGGTCCCTCCGCGAATCGGGTCACCACGGCGCGGACATGATCCTGAGCCGGCTGGAACAGGCCGTCGTACACCGCGACGCAGACTTCCCGCGCCCGTGACCGGGGCCAGCCGGGCGGCAGCAGCCCGATGGGGAGCAGCGGGTCCAGGATGGGGAAGTGCCGGTAGGCGTGCATGACCTCGGTCCGTGCGCGCACCGCGTCGGCACCGGTGACGAGGTCGGTGCTGATGTGCGGAAGCAGGCTGCTCCAACGGTCGATGAAAGCCTGGTAGTGCTCAGCGATGCCGGGCAGGTCCCACGCCTCGACCGGGTTGCGGTCGACCTCCGTGTCCAGTTCCTCCTGCCGCGCGCGGAACACCGTCACCGCTCCCCGCGCCAGGTCGGCCACCTCGATCCGCCCCTTGGGGGTCAGGGGGTGCGGCGACACCCAGAGCGCGTCGTACAGCGGCGCGAATCCGCGCCAACGCAGCGCGGTGCGCAGTGCGCGCCGCCGCGTGCTCTCCTGTTCCGGGACGGAGAAGGCGATCAGCGTCCACCGACCGTCCCATGAGTCGGGCTGGGTGGTGAAGGTGGCGATCGAGCTGGCGCCGCTCCACAGATCGACGGCGGCCCGCGACGTCAGCCGGTAGGAGCTGTACCTCCCTTGCCGGCTGCCCTCCAGCACCCCACGGCGCATCAGCCTGCTGATCGTCGTACGGGCGGCGCCCACGGTCACTTGGAACTCTCCGAGCAATGCCACGATCGCCGCAGACGGCAACCACGCCCGGCCGGGGAACGTGTAGTCGGCGATCAATGTCACTGTGAGTCCCTGCGGCGATACGTTGCTTTGCCAGCCGGGCGACCGCACGGGGCCGACGGCGCCGTCACCCTCGTCGGAGAAGATCTCCTCGAGGTTGGACAGGTTCGGCAAAGTCGGCTCCGGCGCGGTGGACAGGGTCGGCATCACTGTAACGGTTGTGGAATCGCCCGGGTGTGGCTCCGCCGCGATCGCACCGCCAGGCGGGATCTCCGCGCGCAGGCGAAGGAGCCCCGACAGTGCCCCGGTGTGTCACACCGGTGTACTTGGAGGTGACGGGAGCGAACAGCCATCCTTGGCACCGTACTTGCGGGGGACGCGGCGCGTTGGGCGATGTGGGCGTTCGTCATCGTCAATGTGGTGGTCGTCGAGGTGCTGTTCCTCAACGCCGGGTCGGGCAAGAGCGAGGTGCCGGCCGTCGCCCTTCGTGACGACTCGCCACTACGACGAATTGGAGGCGACCTGGACGGAATCGACCCGGCGCAACGTCACCGAGGTTCTGGAACTACTCGGGGCGACGCGCGTACACGCGGATGCGCTCCGCGACGCCGCATCGCTTGCCTGTCCTGACGAACCCGCCGCGCCCACGACCGTGGCGGCGGGCTCAGCCCGTCGTGTGCCGGGTCGCTCTCTCCTGGGCGGGGTTGGCCGCCGGCTCCTTGGCCGACGACAACTCCCCATGCCGGAACGCGCCTTCCCGGCACACAGGACGCTGGACCCGCTGATTGCCGTCGACGCACGGAACGAGCACCCCGGCGCCCGCCGCGACGTCGACTGAACTGTCCATGCACACGGGACCGGGACGGTCAGCTCCCCGAAAGTCGTTCTGGTGGAAGCCGTGCGGGGAGGCACCCGCCGACGGCTGAACGCCATGCCCGCGGAGGGCTGCGCGACGTCCTCGACGCCATGGGTGCCTGGGCCATGTGGGTTCCGGACGCCAAGCAGGAAAGCGCATCGTGAGGCAGAGCCTCGGGGATGGAGTGAGTCCGTCACGGGACGGTGTCACACGCGCTGTTCGGTGTACCGGACCCGGCGGACGAGGACCTCCCGAGACTCGGTCCACAGGCCGACCAAGCGCCCGGTGAACCCGCCCGCCACTTCGGTGGAGAGATAGCGTCCGTCCAGGCGGGCGAGGACATCGGTGCCGGTTCTGTCACCGATGCCCAGTTCGATGTCGTCCGGTCCGTTCCAGGTCGGCGCCGTGGAGCGGATGCGGAGGCTGACAGGGGAGTCGGGCAGCGGGCCGGAGCCGAGGGTCGTCTGGATCTGTCCGATCCGTGCGACGGCGGTGACTTCGCCGTCGGCGACGCGCAGCCCGTACCAATGAGCACCGTCGAGCCGTAGCGCGACGGTGAACGCACCCTCCCCTGGATCGACGAGGAAGTCGGCCTCCCAGTGGTCTCCGCCGACCCGGGTGAACAGGCCCGAAGGCTCGCCGGTCTCGCTCGGCGTGTGACGCACGACCACCCCTTCCGGCACGCTGCGCACGAACCGGTCGGGACGCTCCCCTGGCGAGACCCACCTGAGATGCGGTTCGGGTGCGGAGAAGTCGTCCTCGAAGTCCCGCTGCCCGGTGGGGACGCCTGCGCTCGCCGGCTCGAAGTGTGGCCAGTCCTCCACCCAGGAGACGTCGGCGAGGAACGTCTCACGCCCGTTGACGTGGAAGCGCGGACTGCGGCCGCGCGGTCGTGTCCCGAGATACACCGCCGCCCACGTCCCGTCGGGGCGCTCCACCAGATCGGCATGACCGACGTTCTGGACGGGATGAGCCGTGCTGCGGTGGCTGAAGACCGGATTGTGCGGGGCTGCCTCGAACGGCCCGCGGGGACTGCGTGAGCGTGCGACCGACACCACATGGCCCCGGTCGGTGCCGCCTTCGGCGATGACCAGGTACCACCAGTCGCCGCGCCGGTAAAGGTGCGGCCCCTCGGAATGGGCCAGGCCGGTGCCGTGCCAGATCCATCGCGGCCGCTCGAGGACCACGCCCTGCTCCAGATCGACCGCTACCTGCCTGATGCCGATCTCGGTCTCGGACCACGAGCAGTAGGTGACCAGGCACGTTCCCTCGTCGTCCCAGACCAGGTCCGGGTCGATGCCGTCGAGTTCGGTCAGGCACACCGGCGCCGACCACGGCCCGGTCGGGTCGGTCGCGTGGTGGACCTGATGACCACCGCGAGCATCGTCGATGTTCGTGGTGGTCAGCCAGAACCGTCCCCCGTGATGGCGCAGCGTCGGAGCGTAGATGCCGCGACTCGACGGCGACCGGCCTGCGGGGAACTGATCGTCCCTCGTCAGGGCGTTGCCGATCTGACGCCACGACACCAGGTCCCGGGATTGCCAGACCGGGACGCCGGGGCTGTACTCGAACGACGAATTCGCCAGGAAGTAGTCCTCGCCCACTCGGCACACCGATGGATCGGGATACATCCCTGACAAGACCGGGGCGGTGGCCGCGTCGGCGCTCCTACCGCCTTCCGGCAGCAGCGAACTCATGCGAAACACTCTCCTTGGTTCGAACCCGGGCTGATCAGCACCTGTTCGGACGTGTTCGGGCGGTGGGGCGTCACTGAGGCTCGGCCGATGTACCGGCCCGGCGAGCCGGGTCGTAGGCGCGCAGGAAGCCGCACATGCCCAGGGTCTGCCGGGGCGGTTGGGCGATACGTGAGACGGTCGCTTTGTACAGGTGGTTGAAGTCGCCGTTGCGCAGCGAATCGATCTGCCGCAGTGCCGCCTGTGCGGCGGCCAGCGCACCGTCGTCGACTGTCTTCTCCCAGGCGTCCAGGCGCGGCCGGACGAGTCGCACGGCTGCCGCGCAGAAGTCCTCGTAGGCCGAGCGGTTGCCGCGCCGCCACTGGTGCGTCAGCTCCCTGAACCCCTCGATGGCCAGGTCCCTGCGTGCCTGGGCGCGCTCGGGGTCGGGGGCCCCGTCGGCGTCGAGGAGCGAGGCCGCGTCCGGATAGGTATCGGGGGAGAGGTGCGCGGGCGGGAAGGTCATGACTGCGTCGCCCGCCTCAGGAAGGCCGCTGTTCTGCATGACGACGATCACGCGCAGGTCTTCGTCGTTGATGGCGCGGTGGATCGTGCCAGGGGTGAACCAGACCGTGTCTCCGGGGTGCAGCTCGGTCGTCGTGTGTCCCTTGTAGTCGAGGGTCTCCAGCCGGCCGTGGCCGCTGACGACGACGTAGCACTCCGAGCAGACGAGGTGCATGTGGGGCGAGCCGCCGTGTTCGTCGTCCGCCGTGGGCCAGGGGTACACCTCGAGCTGGCTCAGTCCCACGGCTCCGGGAAAGTCGGGCAGGCCGGTCACGGCGTGAACCTCTGGGCGATCGGCTCGAGTTCACGGCGGTCCACCATGCGGTCGATGAACACGAAGCGGTGGCTCAGGGACAGGGTCTCACCGGGCTCGAGCTTGATCTCGGTGTCGAAGGCGGGCGACGGGTTGAGGCAGGCGAAGGCACTGCTGCGGGCGAACCACTTCAGCGGGACGGCGGCCGTGGTGGTGCCGGCGTAGGCGAGGACCGTGGCACCGCCGTCGATCTCGTCGTGCTCGCCGGTGATGGCCGCCCAGGCGCCCTGGGTGCCCATGACGGCGTCGCCTTCATGACCCCCGTCGGCGATGACGTCCGCGCCGGTCCATGCCCGGGGCCCGCGCCAGAACAGTCCTGTGTAGCCGGCGTTGGGGCGACCGTGCGTGGTGGGGCTGCCCAGTTCCAGGGGCTCGTGGTGCACGTTGGTCAGGGCGGCGGTGAAGTCCAGCGCCCAGACACCGTCGCCGGTGTCGGCGCTGTGGAAGCGCAGGGTGCGGGTCTCGTCGATCCACACCTCGTCACCGGAGGCGAACCAGTCCAGGCCCTGGACGACCGACACCTCGCTGCCGCTGTCGTCCTGCCGGTCGAAGGCGCGGTGCACCTGCTGGCCGTGGTTCTCGTGCCAGACGTAGCCATGGCCGGGCGCGCCCTGTTCGAAGGTGGGCCCACCCCAGAAGTTGTCGCCGGACAGATGCGACCAGGTCATCTGCAGGCCCTTGTGCCAGCGATGGTCCCAGGGCCGGTAGACACCCACGGGCGCACCGGACAGGGTCTTCAACGGGTAGAGATACGGCTTGGGGGATTCCTCGAGAGGACTGTCCGGCCGGTAGACGTACGTGGCGAGGTCCGTGCCCGCGGCCGACACCACGAACTCGGTCCCGGCGTCGTCGTAGTCGATCCGGAAGTGGCTGTCAGACACCGGTCTTCTCCTTGTGGGCGTTGTCCTGGGCGGCCGCGAGGCGACCGCTCATGGAGTGGTAGAAGGGGTTGTCCGGCGTGACCATGTCCGGGGTGATGGGACGTCCGGTCGTCGCCGACTGGTACAGGGCGGCGATGAAGGCCAGGACGCGGCGGCCGTCATCACCACTGGCTTCGGGGCGTTGCCCGGCGCGCAGGGAGCGCAGCAGCAGGCGCAGTTGCGCGGCGTGCGAACTGGCCTCGTCGTCGAGCGGTGCCCCGAGCTCGGCGGGCGTTGCCTTGGCCCGGTGTGGTGCGGGGGTCCACGTCCAGTGGGAGTTGTCGTAGCCGTAGAGGTGGGACAGCTCGACGGTGGCCTCGGGGAAGTCGAAGCGCAGGTAGCTGGTCTCGCGGGGGGAGAGGAGGCTGTTGACCATGGACACCATGGCGCCACTGGCGAAGCGGACCATCGCCATGGAGACGTCCTCGGTCTCCACGTCGCGGGCCAACGTGCCCATGGCGGCGCGGACTTCGGTCCATTCGCCCATCAGGGACAGCATGAGGTCCATCTGGTGGATGCCATGGCCCATGGTGGGCCCGCCGCCCTCGGTCTCCCACTTGCCGCGCCACGGGACGTCGAAGTAGGCGTCGTCCCGGTACCACAGGGTGTGGCAGACACCGACCAGAGGAGCGCCGAGGCTGCCGGTGCGGATGTGCTCCCGCAGGGCACGGGCGGCGGTCCCGAACCGGTGCTGGAAGACGTAGGAGACGTACGGGCCGCCCTCGCGCTCGTGGGCGGCGACGGCGTCGTACTCGGCCACCGAGAGGGTGGGAGGCTTCTCGCACCACACCGACGCGCCGGCGTCCAGGCAGGCTGTGATGGCCTCGCCGTGGGCGATCGGGGGCGTGCAGACGACGACCAGGTCCGGGTGCTGCTCCTGGAGCATCCGGTCGAGGCTGTCGTAGGAGGCGGGAATGCCCCAGCGGGCGGCGAACGCCTCGGCGCGCCGCAGGTCGACGTCGACCACGGCGATGACGGTCGCCTCGCCGCTCTGGGCCTGGACGGCGGGCATGTGGCAGCCGTCGGCGATGTTGCCGGCACCGACGATCGCCACCCTCGCGGGCTGGCTGTACTCAGTCATGTGGCTCTTTCGTGGAAGCTCGGGCGGTGCCTGGGCGCGGCACCGGGGGGTTCGTCAACCGCTGACGAAGAAGGTCGGTTCGACCTGCTCAGCCCAAGGCGTGCACGCGTGACCGTGCGGTCGAGGGGAACGGCTCTGTCGGACGAACTGGGCTCTCGCCGATACGAACAGGGCGGCAGCCCGAACGTAGTGAACGGTCACCTTCGTGGTCAAGAGTTGCGTAGTGATCGTTCACATTTTGCGTGACGCACTACCGGGAACGCCGACCGGACTCAGCGGTTGACCGGGCCGCTCGACCCTCGCGGCACGAGGTGGAACAGATCCGTCACCTCGGACTTCGGCTCGGGCTCGCCGCGCAGGAGAGCGAGCAGCGACAGCATCGACTGCCGGCCGACCTCCTCCTTGTTGATGTGCACCGTCGAGATGCTCGGCGAGAAGTACCGGGTGAACTCCTCGTCGTCCCAGCCGAAGACGCTCATCTCCTCGGGCACCCGCGTTCCGCGGTCCTGGAAGCCGCGCAGCACGCCCAGTGCGACGTAGTCGTTGGCGGCCAGCACGGCCGTCACGCCGGAATCGGCGGGCAGGTCCCGCGCGGCCTCGTAGCCGGAGCGCACGGACCAGTCCCCGTCGACGACGCCGTAGGACTCCAGGCCCAGTCGCTCGACCGCCTCCACGTAGACCGCCCGCCGGTTGCGTGCCGAGGCCCAGTCCTGCGAGCCGGCGACGTGGAGGAACCGGCGGTGTCCCTGGTCCGCGAGGTGACGCAGGATCTCCTCGGCGGGCCGTCCGTCGGCCAACCGTCCCCGGGACTGGAGTTTGTCGTCGTACTCGCCCAGCACCACCACGGGCCACTGGCCGGCGCCCCGGCCGCCGGCCAGGGCCCCCAGCGGCACCAGCGACAGCACCCCGTCCGCCTGCCGGGCCTCCAGCAGGGACAGCACGCTGCGGGCGCGCCGAGACTCGCCGCCCTCCAGCCCGACGACGTCGGTCACGTACCCGGCCGCGTGCGCCGCGGACGAGGCGCCCCTCAGCAGGGGAATCGGAACGAAGCCGCTCAACTCGGGCAGCACGATGGTGATCCGGTGGGACCGCTGGGTGCGCATCGATCGCGCCATGAGGTTGGGCCGGTAGTCCAGCTCGGCGACGGCCCGCTCGATGCTCGCTCGCGTCGCCGGCTTCATGCCGCTGTCGTTCTTCAGGAACCGGGACACGGTCTGGTGCGACACGCCGGCCCGTTTGGCGACCTCCCATATGGTGGGCCGCTTCCTCTCCGGGGTGGAGGCCGCCCCCGGACCGGCGGCCTTCGCGGCGGGCCGACCGGCCTTCCGTGCCCGCAGAGGGCGCCCCGCCTGCTCGCACAAAAACTCCAGCAGCTCCGCGCCGGACGCGTCCGCGGGTAGTCCGTAGGCACCGGCGAAGCCCGCGACCCGTGGCGCGAGGTCGTCGACGCGCACGAAGCCACGGGCGGCGGCTTCGGCGACGAACGTGCCCGTACGGGCCGCGTCGGCACGGGCTTGGAGCAGGTCGACGACGGTACGCGGCACGGTGGTCACGGGCAGCCCGTCGACGACGGTGATGTCCCCGGCGTCCATGGTGGCGCGGTGCAGCACGACGGTCTCGTCACGAGTGGTACGGCGGGACGAGACCGTCAGCTCCACGAAGTCGGCGGACCGGCCGCCCAGGCCGTGCACCGCGCACGCGGAGGTGTGGGAGACGACGCCCGCCCCGGAGCCGTCCGTACGGCGGTCCCGCGCCGGGGTCCCGGGATCCAGCCGCAGCCACGCCACCTTGATCCTGAGGTGCTCCGGCTGGGGAGAGGCGGCCAGGCGGTACACCCCGTGGCCCACACTCTCCAGCTCCCCGGACCGCTCCAGCCGCAGGAGCTGGACGCCCTGCACGCCGTCCAGCTTCGCCTGCGCGGTGGTCACCAGACCCCACTGGCCGGCGGCCCTGGCGTCCAGAGCCCGCAACACGTCGGCCTGAGTCATGCAGCAATCATTACACGGGCACCCTGCGCCGTCCTCTTCCCCGCGTGGACCGCCTTTCCGGCCTCGCGGGGAAGGGACGGCGGGGGCGGCTACCTCGGCTGGAACTCCCAGACCGTGTTCGCGTCCTGCGTTCCGGTGTTCCACTTCGCCTCACCCGCGGAGTTCCCGTACAGGTAGGCCCTCCCGGTGTGGGTGTTCCTGACGCGGAGCCCGCCTGCCGCAACCCCTTCCAGGTTCCAGAGCGAGGCGTCCGCGACAGTGCCGGTGTTCCATATGACGTTGTTGTCGGTGGCGGCGGCTTCCAGGTAGAAGCGTCCCGTTCGCGCGTTCCTCATGGTCCAGGACCCTGACGAGTCCTTGGCGACGATCCAGTCCTGGTCGTCGTAGACGGTCGCGGACGAGAGGATGACCGCACCGTCCGCATCGGTGTCGAGGTACTTGCCCGAGGACGTGTTCCTCAGCTTGTACCGCGCGCCGCTGACGAGGTAGGCGACCCGCACGCACTCGCCGGCCGCCAGCGCGACGACGGTGTCCCCGGACACGGTGCTGTACGCCTTGGTGCCGGACTTCACCCAGTTGTCGTTCACGTCGTACCGGCCGGTTTCGACGGACCGTACGACGCCGATGGTTCCCGGCAGTGTGAACGTGGCCTGGGTCGTGGTGGTGAAAGCGAACTCGGCCGCACCGCGCCTGACGCCGAACGCCTGCGCACCGCTCGATGTCGTAAACGTGATGTTGACGCCGCCCACGGGCTTGGTGGCGGTGACGCTGGCGGTCGCGCTCCGGTTGAATGTCTGCAGGTCGGTTCCGCCGCGTTCCACCGGAAGCTTGCTGGCGAGGTCCCGGTGGATCTTGTTCAGCACGTGGTTGAGTCGGGCGACCTTGTCCGAGACGGCCTTGCGGGTGACCACCTTGGTGGTGGGGTTGAAGTCGTACAGGCCGTGGTTGCTGCTGCCCGTGCTGGAGTCCGGGTCCAGGGCGGCGTACAGATTGAAGGCGGTGTTGCCGGCGATGCCGTTGAACTTCTCGACGTCCGCCGCCGGGGTTCCTCCGAAGTTCTCCATGATCATGGGGAAGTTCTTCCCCTGGGCCCAGACGGCGTCCCTCCCGTAGTTGTAGAGCGTGTCGAGGCCCGTGGTGTACGGGTCCTTCCCGAAGAAGTCGATGGTCGCCGTCCCCTGGGCCCTGAGGACCTCGTTCTCGGCGACCGGCACGGTGTCCCCGCTGCCGGCGATATTGGTCCGGGTGTACACCGAGTGATCCGACTGCTTGATCACCTGTCCCAGCTGGGTCAGATAGTTCAGCAGCACATCCTTGCGGAACTTCGTCGCGTCGGTGTACCCGCCGCTGTTCCAGCGGCCGGTGCTGTAGGTGCTGTAGCTCCGGTCGATGGACTGGCCGCCTTGCTGCTTCGACACGTTCGGTTCGTTCAGCACCTGGATGCCGACGACCGTGTGAGCGGTGTCGGCGGACGCGAGGTGGGTCATGAGCCGGCCGAGTACGAACTTCTCCCTGGCGAGCAGGTTCGGGTCGGTCTTGTCCAGGAGAGGGTTGCCGTTCAGGGTCAGCTTGGTGCCGTCGGACCTCACCACGGCCTGGTAGTCGTTCATCACGTAGGCCGGCATCCGGGCCGCCAGGGACGAACCGGTCGATTCGTGGCCGAACCACAGGAGCTCCAGCTTGAGGCCGAACTCCCCGCACCAGGCCAGGTACCGGTCGATGTCGGTGAAGTCGAAAACGTCCTTCGAGGTCTCCACCTTCGACCACCAGATCGGGATGTTCACCACGGTGAACCCGTCGTCGCGGATCATCCCGAGCGCAGGCTTCAGCTGGGCGTCCGTCCAGCCGAACGTGTACTTGTGCTTCTCGTACCGGAACTGGACGCCACTGTGGAAGAAGGGCTTCCCGTCGACCATCAGGGTGATCTTGTCGTACGTGGACTTCGATGTGTCGACGTGGGACACCACGCCGCCGGCCGCGGCAGCCCGCGGGAGGCCGCCGACGAGGTTCAGCGCCATGCCCCCGAGGGCTGCCGCCCCGCTCGTGGCGAGGAATCTGCGGCGCGACCAAGGGCCGGTGTTCGACTTCATTGCACTACCTCCGTGTCAGGTGAACTTCTGCCGGATAGTGAACGATCACGATTGAGGGTTCGACGGTGCCCGTCAGGAACCTTCGAGGCAGGGGGGTCGGGCGCGGCGTGATCGAGCCGACAGGCGATGGCGAGGCCCTGGCGATCAGATGGCGGCCGAAACCAACGATGGCGCACATAAGACTGGCTGAAACGCTTGTGTGTCAATGGTGTGAACGGGGAGAGTTGCTTCGCAGTCCAGGGCCGGTCGGCTCAGGTCGTACCGGTGGGACCCCCATGTAGTGAACGATCACCCGCAGACATCTTGACCGCTCAGGTGAACGATCACTATGTTGCCCCTGCTGCTCTCGGACACCTCGTCCTTCCCGGTACTTCGTGGCTTTTCTGTGCGGCCCTCGGGCCGAGTCGCGGCCGGGCCCCCTTCCTCCCCGCCGGGCACCGGTCGGTATCACCAGAGATCAAGGGAGATCACGTGTATACGGTCATGCGCAGAACGGGCCGTCGGCCCCGAAGATGGGCCGGCTCCCTGGCCGCCGGCATCCTGCTCCTCGGCACCTTCCTCACGGCTCCGGCCGCCACCGCCGCCGAAACCCCGGGCGCGACGTTGATCGACGAGACCTTCGACGCTCAGACGACCCCCGCGAACTTCGGTTTCCCGGTCGGGGCCGCCATAGGAAACGGCGTACTGGACGTCACGAAGGGCATGGGCAACTACACGACGTCCGTGCGGCCGTTCTCGTCGTCGATCACCCAGGAGAAGACGCTCGACCTGCGGTTCGACTGGAAGACGGCCATCAGCAGCACCGGGATGAAGACCGGTCTGGAACTGCGCGACAGCGCCGGACGCCTGGTCTTCGGCATGGCCGCGACCAGCGCGGAGTTCCGCCACGCCGCGACCGGTCCGGACGCGGACTCCACCTCCGCCCCGGACTCGCTCAATCCCACCTGGACCAAGATCAGCTTCGACCGGGCCAAGTGGTACACGGTCGATCTGCACATGGACTTCACCCTCGGCAAGGTCCAGTACACGGTCACCAGCAAGGAAGCCGCGCCGAAGGTGCTGGTCTCCACCACGAAGAGCATCACGGGACAGAACCTGGCGAAGCTCGTCGCCTGCAACTACTACGGCACCGGTGTGCAGTCGATCGACAACGTCCGCCTGACCCGCCCCGCGAACCCCGCCTACGGCTCCCTCACCGGCTCGTCCGTCTACGCCTTCGGTGACAGCATCGTCTACGGGCACCAGTACGCGCGCAGCTTCGTGAACTTCGTCGCCGAACGCGAGGGCATGACGCTGACGAAGTACGCCCGCAACGGCGCGACCGTGGGACCGGCGCCCACCGCCATCGGTGGACAGATCCTGAACCAGGTGAAGTCGGCCAGCTCGCAGGCGCCCGACTTCGTCGTCTTCGACGGCGGCACGAACGACGCGATGGAGATCCACGACTCGCACACCTACGAGGTCGGCACCGTCAGCGGCTCCCAGGACCCCGCCACCCTCGACCCCGGCACCTACGCCGGGGCACTCGAAACCACCATCCACACCATGCGGCAGAAGTGGCCGACCGCCCAGCTCGTCTACGTGGCCGCCCACAAGATGGGCTCGCGCGACTGGGACACCCAGCTCGCCCTGCGCCAGGTGCAGTTGCAGACCGCCCAGAAGTGGGGCGTGGCGGTGGCCGACGTCTTCGGGGACGCGACGCTCGACACGCGCGTCGACGCCCAGAGGGTGGCGTACACCTTCGACGGACTCGTGGGCGGTTACCCGGGCAGCGGCGGCAGCGGCACGCATCCGAACATCGCCGGTATCACCGACTTCTACGTCCCCGTGCTCTCGTCGGAACTGTCCCGGCTGGCCGACACGACGACGATCGAGGCGCGGCACTCCGGCAAGTGCGCCGAGGCGGTCGGCTCCTCGACCACGGCCGGCGCCGCGATCGAACAGGCCGGCTGCTCGGGCGGTGACGATCAGCGGTGGCAGTTGCACGACGTCGGCGGGGGCTACTACCAGATCTTCTCCCGGCACTCGGGACTGTGCCTGGACGTGGCCGGCTCCTCCACGGCGAACACGGCCGCGATCGTCCAGCAGACCTGCGACGGCCGCACCAGCCAGCAGTGGCGGCTGAGCGAGACCGGCACCGGCTATGTCGAGATCATCGCCCGTCACTCCGGCAAGTGCCTCGACGTGGACCGGGCCCTCGCGACGGACGGCGCCCGGCTGCTGCAGTACACCTGCTGGAACGACGAGTCGCACACGAACCAGCACTGGACCGTGCAGGTCTGACATGAGGAACGGGAGCCGCCGGGTGACGGCGGATTCGGCGGCCGGCCGCACGGTCCGGACAGGGACCATGCGGCCGGCCGGGCCGGACGATCAGCGGGGCAGCCGGGCTCGACCGGCCGATGCGGTCGGCTCCGGCGAGACGGCCAGAGGAAAGGGCCCGGCCTGCCATGGAGAACTCGGCAGTACAGTACCGATGGGCGTGGAGATGCGGCGGGGGGCGGCACGGTGGACGTGGACACGGGACCGGAGAGAGCGGAGCGGGACGTGAAACGGCCGAAGCCGCCGTCCAGAAAGCGTCCCACCATCCTCGACGTCGCGGCGCACGCGGGGGTGTCGCATCAGACCGTCTCGCGCTTCCTGCGGGGCAACGGTGGCATGAAGCCGCAGACGGTGGCCCGCATAGAACAGGCCGTGGCCGAGCTGGACTACCGGCCCAACCTGGTGGCGCGGTCGATGCGAACCCGCAAGTCGAACCGCGTCACCGTGGTCCTGCCGGCGATGACGACCTTCGTGCCCTCGCAGATCCTTCGGGGAGCGTCCGCCGAGGCACAGGCGGCCGGTTACCTGCTGGACATCGTCGGCCTGGAAGGCGACGAACGGGTCAGGGGCGACCGCGTCCGCGCCCTGCTCGACTCCGGTCAGGCCGAAGGAGTGCTGACCTTCACCCCCATCGGCGACCTGGAGAAGCTGGGGCTGGACCACACTCCGACCGTCGTCATAGGTGAGTACGACGACCAGATGCGGTCCCACGGAATCACGGCTGACGGCGAGCCGGCCGCCATGATCATCGATCACCTCGTCTCCCTGGGCCATCGGCGTTTCGTCCATGTCGCCGGCAGCACGGACTGGATGTCGGCACGCAAGCGACGCGAGGTCTATCTGCGGACGGTCGCCGAGCGGGGCCTGGAGAACTACGCCGTCATCGACGGTGACTGGTCCGTGCGGTCCGGATACGACGCGGCCCAGGGCCTGTCGGCGGACTCCGGTGTCACCGCGGTCCTCGCTGCCAACGACGACGTCGCCATGGGCGTGATCCGTGGCTTCCAGGACCGCGGGTGGCGCGTCCCTGAGGACGTGAGTGTCTTCGGCTGGGACAACCAGGAGTTCACCGCGTACTTCAACCCGTCCATCTCCACCGTGGATCTCGACCGCGAGGCCCTGGGCCGCCGGGCCATGCGGGCCCTGCTCGCCCGCATCCGCGAGGAGGCCGAGCCGGAACTGCATCTGGACCTCGACTGCCGCCTCGTGCTGCGCGAGTCGTCCGGACCGGCGAGGACGAACCACACCATGTAGCCCGTCGGCCCCACCAACCGGCCGTCGTACAACGGGCGTCCGGGCGCACATACGCGCCCGAACCCCCGTCCGCACCGCGCGGAACACACTGCCCCGGCATGGTCGCGCGCGGTGGCGTTCCGCTTCCGTACCGGTCCGGAACCGGTGAAGTCGCACTAAGTACCCAAGTGTTATGCAGAGACCTCTTGACCGAGATGTGGCCGGTTACTACGCTCGCCACGTGAACGTTCACTATTGCTGACGCACACAGCCCTCGACTCGGCGCGATGCTCGCGGTCAACCCCGCGGATCAGCTCGGCACACCGAACCAAGGCTCCAGCGTACGTTCACAGAACCCCTGCCACAGCCGCTGCAGCCCACCTGGGTTCGCCATGAACCAGGCCAGCTGCAGGCAGCCGGATCGCAAGTAACTTTCGCGGCCCGCAAAGCAGCCGAGTTGTGCAGTTGGCCGCCACGCGGCGAAACAGCCGACGTCCCACGCCGGCTTCCTGAGACGACGTTTCCCCCGTCTGGGCGCACCGCCCAGTGATGGCAGCAGAGGAGCCCCACCATGACCCACTCGTCCCGTCCGAGCAGACGCTCTCGACTCCGTGCGGTCGGCATGACCTGTTCGGTCTTCGCCCTCGTCCTGTCCGCGGGCTGCGCCGCGGACTCCTCCGGCAGCGACGGCGGCAAGACCGTCATCCGGTTCAACTGGTGGGGGTCGGACGTCCGGCACGAGCAGACCAAGCAGATGATCGCGCTGTTCGAGAAGGAGCACCCGAACATCAGCGTCCAGGTCGAGTACTCCAACTGGGACGACTACTGGAAGAAGCTGTCGACCAGCGCCGCGGCCAGTGACATGCCCGACGTCCTGCAGATCACGGACCCGTTCATGTACTCGTACATCGACAACGGGCAGCTGATGGACCTGAAGAAGGTCAAGGACGTGCTGAACACCGACAAGCTGCCCCCGAACTCGATGTCGATGACGACCGTGAAGGGCGGCCTCTACGGCGTCCCGGCCGGCGACAGCGCGTTCGGCGTCGCCGTGGATCCGGCGGCGTTCAAGAAGGCCGGTGTGCCCATTCCGGACGACACCAAGTGGTCGTGGGACGACTACGTGAAGACCGCCACCGCCATCGCCGAGTCGAAGGCGAAACTGGTCGGCAGTGTGATGCCTCTCTACCCCAACATGGTGGGCCCGTGGCTGCGGCAGCACGGTGAGGACTACTGGACCGAGGACGGCAGCGAAATAGGTTTCACCGAGAAGACCATGACCGGCTACTGGGAGTGGGTCGTCAAGCTGCGTGACAGCGGTGGCACGACCAGCCCCGAGGCAGCGGTCGAGGCCCTGGCCTCAGGAGCAGGCATCGAGCAGAACCTGGTCGCCCAGCACAAGGCGGCCATGACCGAGATGTCCGTCACCCAGCTCGGCGCGCTGGAGGCCGCCAGTGGGCGCGAGACCAAGCTGCTGCTCTTCCCCGGCGAGGACGGTGCCGCCCAGGTCGGCGCCTACACCAAGCCCGGCGTCTTCTACGGGGCCTCGGCACGGACGGAACACCCCAAGGAGGCCGCGCAGCTGCTCGACTTCCTGGTCAACTCCCCCGAGGCCGGCAAGATCGGGAAGTTCGACCGCGGTGTTCCCGTCAACCCCGACGTGCTCAAGGCGATCACGCCCGAGTTGTCCCCCGCGGAGAAGCGGATCGCCGACTACCTGCGCCGTGCCAACGCCCTGAAGCCGACCGCGGTGCACCTCCCCAACGCGGAGGCCGGTCCTGCTGTCCCGGAGATCTTCCAGCGCCTCAACGAGGACGTGCTGTTCGACCGTCTGTCGCCGAAGGCGGCGGCCAAGAAGTTCATCTCCGAGATCAAGTCCCAGCTCTGAGCTGCCACATGTAGTAGCGCTTCCGGAAGGAATCCCCGCTGTGTCCGATCCGCGCACGAACGATCCGCGCATGAACACCTTTCGCAGTCGACTGCCTGGAGTCGTCTACGGCGGGGACTACAACCCGGAGCAGTGGCCGAGGGAGGTGTGGCAGGAGGACGTCCGGCTCATGCGAGCCGCGGGCGTGCGACTCGTGAGCCTCGGCGTCTTCTCCTGGGCCGTGCTGGAGCCGGCCGACGGTGAGTTCGACTTCTCATGGCTCGACGAGATCATGGACCTGCTGTGGGCGAACGGCATCCACGTCAACCTCGCGACGCCGAACGCCGCGCCACCTCCGTGGCTCGCCACGGATTCTCCCGAGATCCTGTCGGTGGACCGGCAGGGAGTGCGGCACGGCATCGGCAGTCGAGGACACTTCTGCCCCTCCTCCCCGGTCTACCGGGACCGCAGCCGGCGCATCGCCACCGAGCTGGCCGGGCGGTACGGGAGCCATCCGGCACTGGCCATGTGGCACATCGGCAACGAGTACCACTCCGACTGCTTCTGTGACCTGTGCGACGACCGCTTCCGCGAGTGGCTGCGGCAGCGCTACGGCACCCTCGACGAACTCAACCACCGGTGGGGCACCGAGTTCTGGAGCCAGCGCTACGGCGACTGGTCCCAGGTGCACCTGCCCCGACCCGTGCGCGGCTGGGTCAATCCCACCCGTGAGCTGGACTTCTCCCGCTTCACCTCCGACCTCCTGCTGGAACTGGTCACGCGGGAGCGTGACCTGCTCCACCAGATCACCCCCGATGTGCCGGCGACCACCAACTTCTTCGGGTGCCGACTGACCGACAGCCACCGGTGGGCGAAGGAACTCGACGTCGTCGCCTTCGACTGCTACCCCGACCCCGGCAAGCCCCACTCGTCGACCGTCGCCGCCTTCCAGTACGACCTGATGCGCACCCTGCGCGGCGGGCAGCCCTGGATGCTGATGGAACAGGCGGCCGGCGCGGTGAGCCAGTGGAAGACCAACCAGGTCAAGCAGCCTGGCCGGATGCGTCTGGGCTCCTACCAGGCCGTCGCCCACGGCTCCGACGCGGTGATGTTCTTCCAGTGGCGGGCCTCACGCCAGGGGCAGGAGAAGTTCCACTCCGCGATGCTCCCGCACGGCGGAGAGAAGACACGGACCTGGCAGGAGGTCAAGGCCCTCGGCAACGAACTGCGGGCCATCGACGAGATCGCCACAGCGCGCACCAGCGCCCAGGTCGCCATCGTCTGGGACTGGCAGAACTGGTGGGCCGTGGAAGGCTGCGCCCACCCGGACAACGCCTTCGACTACCGGGACACCGTCGCCCGGCACTACCGGGCCCTGTGGAACAGCCAGGTCGCCGTCGACGTCGTCACCCTCGACGACGACCTGTCGCCCTACCGCGTCCTGGTCGTCCCCAACCAGTACCTGATGACACGTCAGCACAGTGCGGCTGTGCACAGGTTCGTGGAGGACGGCGGCCATCTCGTCGTCTCGTACTTCTCCGGGATCGTCGACGAGGACGACCGGATCGTCGAAGGCGGATATCCGGGGGCCCTGCGCGAGGTCATCGGCGCGCACGTGCAGGAGTTCTCTCCGCTGCCCGCCGAGGCCACGGTGCCGGTCCGGGCGGCAGCCGAACAGACCGCCCTGACCGGTTTTCTCGCGACCGCTTCCCTATGGCAGGACGACCTCGAAACCGAGTCCGCCCGACCGCTCGCCGTCTACGGAAAGGGGCATCTCGCCGGCAGAGCCGCGGTGGCCGAGCACGAACTGGGCCAGGGCCGCGCCGTGTACGTCGGCACACGTCTGGACGACGACGCCCTCGAGGCCCTGGTGCGGCACGTCCTGGACCGTGCCGGGGTGCGACCGGTGCACGCCGCACCACGAGGCGTCGAGGTCACCGAGCGACGGACGGACACGGATGTGTACCTGTTCTTGCTGAACCACCGGCAGGACAAGGCGACCGTCACCCTCGACCGCCGCGGAACCGACCTGATCACCGGACGCCGCCTGGAGGCCGGGCAGACGCTCGTCCTCGACGCGGCGGACGTCGCCGTCGTGCGCAGTCCGCTGTCCGCATCGCAGCACGCCGAGCCGTCGTCGAGCGACTCCTGAACCCGCACCCGAACCAAGAACCCGAGGACGATGACTGTGCTCCGCAGCCCCCTCAGCCAGGCGGCCAGAAAAGAAGAACGGACCGCATGGGTCTTCCTGTTGCCGTGGTTCGTCGGCATGGCCGGCGTCACGCTCGGCCCGATGATCGCCTCGCTGTACTTCTCGATGACGGACTACAACCTGCTGAGCTCTCCCGAGTGGGTGGGCTTCGAGAACTACAGCAAGATGCTCGACGACCCCCGATTGCGCACATCCCTGAGCGTGACCTTCGCCTACGTCGCCCTGAGCGTGCCGTTGCTGCTGGCGGTCGCCCTCGCCCTGGCGATGATCCTCAACCGGGGCATCAGGGGACTGGCGTTCTACCGGTCCGTCTACTATCTGCCGTCGCTCCTCGGTGCCTCGGTCGCGGTGGGCATCCTGTGGCGACAGGTCTTCGGCACCGACGGCCTGGTGAACAAGTTCCTCGGACTGTTCGGCATCCACGGGCCCGGCTGGATCTCCAACCCGGACACCGCGCTGTACAGCCTCGTCGTCCTGCACGTGTGGACCTTCGGCTCTTCGATGGTGATCTTCCTGGCCGGTCTGCGGCAGATCCCCGAGCAGTACTACGAAGCCGCCGCCCTCGACGGCGCCGGCCGCTGGCACCAGTTCCGGCACGTCACCGTGCCACTGCTCACCCCGATCATCTTCTTCAACCTCGTTCTGCAGGTCATCAGCTCCTTCCAGTCCTTCACCCAGGCATTCGTCGTCAGCGGGGGGACGGGAGGTCCCTCGGACTCGACCCTCTTCTACTCGCTGTACCTGTACGAGGAGGGCTTCGGCCGGCTCCACATGGGCTACGCCTCGGCCATGGCGTGGCTGCTCGTGGTGGTCGTCGGTGCCCTGACCGCGATCAACTTCTACTTCAGCAAGAGATGGGTGTTCTACGGTGACGGTAAGTGAGATGACACTCCTGAAGGCCGAAGACACTCCTTCGCCTGCTCCGACCCCTGCGCCTGTTCCCGCCGCGCAGCGCCGTAGGAGGGCGGCTCGTGTACGCGCGCTCACCAAGCACGTCGTGCTGATCGCCTTCGGCCTCGTGATGGTCTACCCGCTGTTGTGGATGATCGCCAGCTCGATCAAACCGGACGCTCTCATCTTCCGTGAGCCCTCCCTGCTGCCTACGGAGACCGACTTCGGCCACTACTCCGACGGCTGGAACGCGCTGTCGCACCCGTTCGGGGTGTACTTGATGAACTCGGCGACCGTCGTCCTGGGGGCACTGCTCGGCAACCTGGTCAGCTGCTCCATGGCGGCCTACGCCTTCGCGCGGCTGAAGTTCCGCGGACGGGCGTTCTTCTTCGGCATGATGATGCTGACCCTGATGGTGCCGATCTACGTCCTCATCATTCCGCAGTACGTGATGTTCTCGGAGATCGGATGGGTGAACACGTTTCTCCCGCTGATCGTTCCCAAGTTCCTCGCCACGGACGCCTTCTTCATCTTCCTGATGATCCAGTTCTTCCGGAGTCTGCCCACCGAGCTGGACGAGGCGGCCAAGATCGACGGAGCCGGGTACTGGCGCATCTACTTCCAAATCCTGCTGCCCATCTCGTTGCCGGCTCTGGCCACCACCGCCATCTTCACCTTCATCTGGACGTGGAACGACTTCCTGGGCCAGTTGATCTACCTGACCAAACCGGAACTGCAGACCGCACCCGTGGCCCTGCGCAACTACGTCGACGCCACCAGCGGGGCTTCATGGGGATCGCTGTTCGCGATGTCCGTCGTCACGCTGATTCCGGTCTTCATCGTCTTCCTCGTCGGCCAGCGCTACCTCGTCAAGGGAATCGCCACCACGGGAATGAAGTAGCTCTGGTCCGGGCCAAGTAACCCCAGGCCGGGGAGCCCAGCGAATGGCGTCGTTGTCGCAGCGCGGACGCCCCACTGATGGTCGTTGGCGCACGGGGGCACGGCGGATTCGCCGGCCTGCTCCTGGGATCGGTCGGCCAGGCCGCCCTCCATCACGCCCACTGCCCGGTCACGTGGTGCCCTCCGACCTCTGACTGCCTCACCAGCGGATGCGGCGACGCACCTCGAGGAGCACCGCTGTCTCGCTCGCTTCATCCGCGTATCCATTTGCAGTCGCCAACTGCGGTGTTCGTGGCCGTGGCGGCGTCCGCGTACACGAACTCCAGTGCCCGGCAGTCCTTCGGGGACGGTGCCGCCTGGCAGACCGTGGCCGTGACGGCGTTGGTCGGGGAGACACACGCGTCGGACGGGTGAGCTTCTTACTGCCGACCTCCACCGTCGAAAAGTCGGTGACCGTCGAGTCGTCGATCGCGGAGGCCGACGAGTACAGCGTGCAGGTCACCGCCGAGATGGGTGGCCTGCCGGACGGCACAGGGCCCGGCTCCGTCGCAACACCCTCGCTGCGACCAAGGGCACGCCTGTCTGTACGCCCTTATGCGGTGAGGTTGTGGTTGAGGAGTTTGACGGCTGTGCTGATGGAGCCGGGCATGAGGTGGCGGTAGATCCTGAAGGTGATCTCGATGGTCCTGTGGCCCATCCACTCGGCGACGTCGGTGAGGGGGATGCCGTGGGTGAGGCAGTTGGAGGCGAAGAAGTGCCGCAGGCCGTAGACGACCATCCCGTCAGGGATGTCTGTCTGGCCGGCCTTCTTGATCCGCTGCCACTGGTTGGCGATGTGGTGGTGCGGGAACGTCCGCGTGGGGTTGCTGGGACGGCACAGCCACCGGTCAGAGCCTGCGGACCACACGGGTGGCGATCGTCGCGTACCCGATGCCGAGCGCCAGGGAGGCGAGGAGAGCGAGGACGGGGAAGTCGTCGCGGAGGAGCGGGTAGACCTGGAAGTGGGTCAGGTAGATGTAGAGGGAACTGCTCGCCAGGACGCCGGCGACGCGGTTGAGCGGGCCCAGACTCGGCAGCGTCGGCACCCAGACCAGCAGGGTCAGGCCCGCGATGACCAGGAGGGTGCGCTGCGGCTGGTCCTGGAACAGGCCGGGCGTGGTGAGGAGAAGGATCGCCGTCAGCAGCAGCCGTTGCCGGACGCTCGTCGCCCGCGCCGCAGCCCAGCCCAGCGCGAACAGCCAGAACACCACGGCCGGGCCCAGGTGGAAGCGGGCGGGCGCCAGCCCCAGCAGGTCGTAGCGGCCGACCAGGCCGATCGCCACCAGCGCGAGCGGCACGCCGAAGGGGTGGCGCCTCTCCAGGCGGTCCAGCAGCGGTACGGCCAGCAGCGCGCCCAGCACGACCAGGAAGTAGACCAGGGCCTCCACGAACCAGTAATGCCACTCGTGGCGCTCGGTGCCCTGGTCGAGGAAGCTGTTGAGCAGCAGCGCGTTGGCGGGGTCGTACAGGCCGGTCAGCAGGACCGCGCCGGTGATCCACACCATGCTCGGGAGCGCTATGCGGGCGACGCTGCGCCACAGGTGGCGCAGGCGGTCCTGGTGTTCGGCGGCGGTCAGGTGGAAGCGGGCGAAGTTGAAACCTGCGACGCCGATGAGGATGTGCGCGCTGCCCTGGAGGGTGAAGACGGGGATGTGTGAGCCGACGACGAGCACGATACCGATCGCCCGTAGCACGATCCCGGTCTCCAGGGAGCGTCGGGCGCCACGAGTTCGGGAACCGTGGACGGCCGAGTGCGTCGGACGGCGCCGTCCGCCCCACCGTGGTGGGCGGTCGGTGGTCTCACCACGCTCTCCGGCCGGGCTCGTCTCCAGAGCCGCCGGCCGTTGCCGCGACTCCGGTGCGAGGGATGGCAGTTCGCGGATCGGCCTCGTGTGCCAGTCCGTGGGCAGCGTGCCGAGAGCTTCCTCCAGCCGTAGCGACATTTCCACGTAGCAGAGCGAGTCGCCGCCCAGACCGACGAAGCTGCTGTCGTCCGTGACGT
Source organism: Streptomyces sp. NPDC057438 (assembly GCF_042802995.1). Lineage (NCBI taxonomy): Bacteria > Bacillati > Actinomycetota > Actinomycetes > Kitasatosporales > Streptomycetaceae > Streptomyces > Streptomyces sp. NPDC057438. Next base: position 20,304 of record NZ_JBHVDD010000041.1, on the reverse strand, counting down.
CGTCGCGATCGAGTATCTCGGCGTAGAGGCTCCGCAGGACGGCTCCCGGTTCCCCCTTCGGTGGGTCGACGGCCGGGTCCGCGCCCGCGACGCCCGCTCCCGGGGGCCCGGGACGTGTGAGGCGGCGTACGGTGTCGTAGTCGGGTTTTCCGCTGGCCAGGCGGGGCAGTTCCGCGACGAGGCGTACCTGGACCGCTCGTTGTGGGATCCCGCATTCATGCGCCACCAGACGGCGCACGCGTATTTCGCCGGATGCGCTCCCGAGGCCGTCGATCCTTGCGGCCACGGCCAACGCGTCCCCGTCGCCCGTGCAGAACGCGGTGATTCCGTGCCGGTCCAGCAGGGTCTCCACGCGCTGAGGATCGATCCGCAGGCCGCAGATTTTCGCGAACCGGCTGCGGCGCCCGACGATCTCGTACAGCCCGTCGGGTGCGCGCCGCGCCAGGTCGCCCGTGTACAACTCCCGGACCGTACGGCCGAGTGCGAGGTCTGCCGGGCCCTGCGCGTAGCCGAGCATGACGTTGGGGCCGGAGTAGACGAGTTCGCCGACGTCGTCCGTCGCGGCGCCGCTCCCGCCGGTGCCCGGCTCGGCCGGGGTGTCGACGGGTGCCAGGCGGAAGGAGCCGCCGGGGATCGGCACGCCCACGGCTTCCGGGCGGGCGGCGGCGAGGTGCGGCGGCAGATAGGCCATGCGGGCCGTCGCCTCGGTCTGCCCGTACATCACGAAGAGTTCCCAGCCGGCGCGCCGTCCTTGTTCCGCGTAGCGGGCGACCCGGTCGGGTGCCAGCCGGCCGCCCGCCTGGGTGACGCGCCGCAGGTGCGGCAGATCCATGTCGGCGAAGCCGACGCGGTCGAGGAGGTCGAAGGTGTACGGCACTCCGGCCAGCGATGTGCCGCGGGCTGAGCGGAACTCCTCCCAGAACTCGGCGTCCGCCACGGAGCGGTCGGTGAGGATCAGCGCGGCACCGCACACCAGGTGGCTGTGGATGACGGACAGGCCGTAGCAGTAGTGCGGCGGCAGACTCGTGACCGCTCGGTCGGTGTCGGTGATGCCGAGGTACACGGCGATGGACGCGGCGTTCGACTGCACGTTGTCGTGCGAGAGCCGTACGAGCTTCGGCGAGCCGGTCGATCCGGACGTGCTCAGCAGCAGCGCGAGGTCGGGGTGGAGGGTGTGGGCACTGCCGGTCCTGCGTTCGTCGAGGGACCAGTGTCCGCGCTCGTCCTGACGGACCACCACGTCCGGGTCGTACGCCGTCGTCAGCGTGTCCACGGTGCTGTCGCTGTCGCCGGGGACGAGCAGGACGGGGTGTCCGGCGGAAAGGGCGGCGAGATGGACGACCAGGGCGTCGACGTGGTTGGCGCCGGTTAGCAGGACGAGGCGGCGGATCGGGCCGAGGCGCTCCGCCATGGCGGTGACCCGGCGGGCGAGCTCCCGATAGCTGAGTGCACCCGAAGAGGCGATGAGTGCGACGCGGTCGCCATGCGCGGCAAGCCGGCGCGCAAAGGGCACTCCGCGCGGCCGGGAGGACGGTGCCGGCAGAGGGCCCGGAGCCGTGAGAGGGCTCCAAGCGGGCAGGACGGCGGGAGTCACGAGGGGGCCGGCGATCGGCGGGGGGCTCGGAACCGAGGTCCGGGAGGGAGCGCGAAGCGGTTCGGGCGGGGAGATCACGGGCGCGCAACCTTTCTGCGGCAGCGTCCGCAAATAGCACAGATCCCTTGACGGTTAGGCAAGCTTTACCTTATTCATAGCATGTTCACAGTTGGCTTGAAAGCATCAGTTCGCCGCCCGCCGACCGACCCCGCGCCCAGCGGTTCGCCGGTGGCCCCGCAGGAAGGCACATCACCATGCGACGCCCCCTGGCTCGCCGGATCACCGCGCTCGTCGCGGCCGGCCTGCTGCTCCCCGCCCTCGCCGCCTGCGGCTCCGACGACGACAAGAGCACGGCCGGGGAAGGGGGCGACTCCACCCTCGTCATCTACTCCGGACGCAACGAGAAGCTGGTCGAGCCGCTCCTCGACAAGCTGGAGAAGGCGGTGGGCAGCAAGGTCGAGGTGCGCTACGGCGACAGCGCGGAACTCGCCGCCCAGATCCTGGAGGAGGGCGAACGCACCAAGGCGGGACTGTTCTTCTCCCAGGACGCCGGCGCCTTGGGCGCCCTCTCCAAGGAGGGCATGCTGAAGAAGCTCCCCCAGTCCTCCCTCGACGAGGTGGACGCGGCGTACCGTGGCGGCGCCGGCGACTGGGTGGGTCTGTCCGGACGCGTCCGGGTGATCGCCTACAACCCGGACGACCTCACCGAGGGTCAGGTTCCGGACAGCGTCCACGACGTGGTGAAGCCCGAGTGGAAGGGCAAGGTCGGCTTCGCGCCCACCAACGCCTCTTTCCAGGCCTTCGTCACCGGCATGCGCGTCCTGGAGGGCGACGACGCCACGCGCGAGTGGCTGACGGACCTGAAGGCCAACGGCGCGAAGACCTACGCGCACAACCTCGCCACCCTCGACGCCATCGAGGCCGGTGAGGTCTCCCTCGGCCTGGTCAACCACTACTACTGGTACGAGCGGGTCGCCGAGAAGGGCGAGGACAAGGTCAACGCCAAGCTCCACTTCCTGCCCGGCAAGGACCCCGGCGCCCTGATCAACGTGGCGGGCGCGGGCATCCTGAAGGACAGCGGGCAGACCGGGGCCGCGCAGAAGGCCGTCGACTACCTGCTCTCCAAGGACGCGCAGACCTACTTCGCCGACACGACTAAGGAGTACCCGCTGGCCGCGGGCGTCACCAGCACCGTCGAGGGGCTGCCGCCGTTCGAGTCCCTGCAGTCCCCCGACATCGACCTCGGCAAGCTGGACTCCCTCCAGGAGACCCTGGCGATGCTCCAGGACGTCGGGCTCGTCTGACGGTCGTGCACACCACCGCATCCACGGCACCCCCGGCCGGCGCGGACGCCCCGGCCGGGCGCCGGCGTGTCCGTACCGGCCGCGGCGCTCCCGCCGACTCCGGACGCCGACCGCCGCTCGTCCTGCTCGTCCCCGCCTGCGTCGCCGCCCTGTTCGCGCTGCTGCCGCTCGGCTACCTCGCCGTGCGCGCCCTCGAACGAGGGCCCGCCTTCGCCTGGGACGTCGTCGCCGACGAACGCACCCTCGCCCTCCTGGGCCGCAGCCTCGGCCTCACCGTCGTGGTCGTGGCGGCCTGCCTGGTGCTGGGCGTCTCCCTCGCCTGGCTGACCGTGCGCACCGCGCTGCCCGGTGCCCGCGCCTGGTCGGTGCTGGCCACGCTGCCGCTCGCCGTGCCCAGTTACGTGGCCGCGTTCACCTGGCTGGCCGCCGAGCCCGGCCTCGCCGGGTTCGGCGGCGCCGCGCTGGCCCTGACCCTCGTCAGCTTCCCGTACGTCCTCCTGCCGGTCGCCGCCGCGCTGCGCGGCATGGACCCGGCTCAGGAGGAAGCCGCCCGCTCCCTCGGACACGGCCCGCTGCGCACGTTCCTGCGCGTCACCCTGCCCCAGCTGCGTCCCTCGGCGGCGGGCGGCGCCCTGCTCGTCGCGCTCTACGTGCTCTCCGACTTCGGCGCGGTCTCCCTCATGCGCTACGACACGTTCACCCGTGCCATCCACACCTCCTACCGCGCCTCCTTCGACCGCACCCCGGCCGCCGCGCTCAGCGTCGTGCTGGTCGTGATGACGGTGGCCCTGGTCGCCGCCGAGGCCCGTACACGCGGACGGGCCGGACACGCGCGGACCGGCACCGGCACCGCCCGGCCGGCGGTCCCGCTCCCTCTCGGCCGGTGGCGGCCGGTCGCCCTGCTGTGGTGCGCCGCCGTGGTCGCCATGGCGGTCGTCTTCCCGCTCGCCACCCTCGGCTACTGGCTGACCGCCGGCACCTCCGCCACCTGGGACCTGCCCCTCCTCGCCGACACCGCGGGCGCCACCCTCGGCGTCGCCGCCGCAGGCGCCGCCCTCACCACGGTCCTCGCCCTGCCGGTCGGGGTGATCGCGGCCCGGCACAAAGGGCGTGGGGCACGGCTGCTGGAGCAGTCGGCGTACGCGGGCCACGCGCTCCCCGGCATCACGGTCGCGCTGGCCCTGGTCTTCTTCGCGGTCCGCTACGCCTACCCCCTCTACCAGCGACTGCCGTTGCTGGTCGGCGCGTACGCCGTCCTCTTCCTGCCCGTCGCGGTCGCCGCGACCCGGGCCGCGGTCCTCCAGGCGCCGCCCGTGCTGGAGGACGTGGCCCGCTCGCTCGGCCGGCGTCCCTGGCAGGTGCTGCGCGAGGTCACCGTGCCACTGGCCGCGCCCGGGGTGGCGGCGGGGGCGGCCCTCACCTTCGTGGTCTGCATGAAGGAGTTGCCGGCCACCCTGCTGCTGCGCCCGACGGGCATGGACACCTTGGCCACCCGGCTGTGGACCGAGACGGGCGCCGGCTCGTTCGCGGCGGCGGCCCCCTACGCGGCCGCGCTGATCCTGCTGGCGGCCGTTCCCTCCTACCTCCTTGGCAGGCACCGCCCATGAACGCTCTCCGGATCGAGGGCCTGACGAAGTCCTACGGCCCCGACGCCCCCGTCCTGCGCGGCCTCGACCTCACCGTGCCGTCCGGTTCCCTGGTCGCGGTCCTGGGCCCCTCCGGCTGCGGCAAGACCACCATGCTCCGTGTCGTCGCCGGCTTCCTGCGCGCCGACGCCGGCACGGTACGGCTCGGCGACCGGGTGCTCGGCGGTCCCGGGGTCCACCTGCCGCCCGAGCGCCGCCGGATCGGCATCGTGCCGCAGGAGGGCGCGCTGTTCCCGCACCTCGACGTGGCCCGCAACGTGGCCTTCGGCCTCAAGGGCGCCGACCGAACCGCACGCCGGGACCGCACGGAGGAGATGCTGGACCTCGTCGGCCTCGCCGGCTACGGCGACCGCATGCCCCATGAACTCTCCGGCGGCCAGCAACAACGCGTCTCCCTGGCCCGAGCCCTGGCCCCGCGCCCCCAACTGGTCCTCCTGGACGAGCCGTTCAACGCCCTGGACAGCGCCCTGCGGGCAGGCGTACGGGCGGACGTGCGCGCGGCGCTGCGGGCGACGGGCGCGACGGCGGTCCTGGTCACCCACGACCAGCAGGAGGCCCTGTCCACGGCGGACCTGGTCGCGGTCGTCCACGCGGGCCGGGTCGTCCAGTGCGCCACGCCCCAGGACCTCTACCGCCGGCCCGCGGACCCCTGGGTGGCGGCGTTCGTCGGCGAGGCGGTGCTGCTCCCCGGCACCACCAGCGGCGACGGGACGGCCGACACGGCACTGGGCCGCGTCCCCCTCACCGGCCCGCCCTCCGGCATCCGGGAGGGCACGGTCCTCCTGCGCCCCGAACAACTCCGGCTCACCGTCCCCGACACCGAGGGTGCCGTCCCGGGCCGGGTGACCGACATCCGGTACTACGGCCACGACGCCATGGTCACCGTGACCGTCCCACACCACGCCTCGCCCATCGACATCCGCGTCCCGGGCCAACCACCAGTGGGGCCCGGCGAGGAGACGGGGGTACGGGTCGTGGGCGAGGCGACGCTGCACGACACCATCACGGCATCTCCGTCGGCGACCGCAGAGGGGCCACGGTCGTCGCCGAGCGCCTGAAGCGGTGAACATACGCGCTGCACCCTGCCCGCCGAGGTGACCGCCCTGCCGTGCCCGGACGGAACCGCCGCGCCCGAGCATCTTCGATGTTGACCGGCGAACCTCCCCGGGGTGGCTCGGCCCGCACCACGGCCGCTGACGCGGCTCGGATCGCGAACGGGAGAGGCTCCTGCCGGTGGCAGGAGCCGTCACCCCGACCCGACAGGACCACAGGGAGCCCCCGACCCGGCCTACATGTTCTGGAACCGATCGGACGGTCGCAGGAGGAGATCTCTCGTCCGGTGACGGACACTCCGCACGCATGCCTGGGCGGAGACCGGTCGCCCTGCGCGTCAGGTCCGGTACCGCGGCCGCTCGCCGCGGTACCGGACCTGGCCGGACGCTACGCGACCCCCCTCGCGCTTCGGCAGTTGTCCTCGCGGCTGCCCCAGTACTCGCAGACAGTGACGTAGACGTAGAACCCGTCGGCGAAGAAGTTTCCGAAGTCCGCGGTGCAGCTGCCGTTGTTGGACGGGTCGCGCAGGATGACCGCCATGGTGCCGCCACGGGGGTCGGTGCCGGTCACGGTGGCGACGACACCTCGGTCATTGGAGTCGTTGTCGCACACCGTGATCTTCTCCATCGACGGATAGCCGGCCAGGTCGGCGTCGAAGAACACCGCGCCGCTGCCGCCCTCCGTGTAGAGCCAGCCGACGTTCTGGGGCGGCACCGCGGCATTCGCCTGCGTCCCGACCCCGAACACCACGGCCGACACCGTGCAGACCACCAGACTGAATCGTTGCACCCACTTCATCGACTTTTCCCCCTTACCGGTCCGGGACAAGATCGCCACACCCTAGGGAAAGTTCCCGGCTCACGTCACCGTCCGCGGGGAAACTGGCTGGATCTGACGTCCGCATGTCCGCGGCGCGTCCACGGTTCCGCCGCCGCCCGGCTCCGCGGCGCCCGCGCCCGTTCGCGTCTGCCGGAGCGGGCGAGCGGGCGAGCGGGCGGGCCGGGGCGGGTCACGTCACCGGGTCCAGCCGCAGGAGGACCGCGGTGTTCGCCCGCGGCAGCGAGACGGTGAGCAGCCCTCTGTACGCGTCCCATCGCGCGGCGGCATCGGCCGTCTCGGGATACAGCACCGTGGGCCTGACCTGAGTACCGCGCAGGTGGGGGACGGGGAGGGCACGGTCGGTGTCGGCGGGGCCGCTCCGCGCGGGTGCGGCGCTCCTTCTGCAGACGGAGAGATAGGTGCCCCCGTGGGTCCGAAGACCGTGGGCGATCCACTCGTCCTCCCAACCGGGCAGCCCCAGCGGCCAGATCGGCCGCGCGCCGCCGAGGTCGGCACGGAGCTCCTTGTACACGGAGATCGCCGCGCGGACGAGGCCGGACTGCTCGGGGCTCATGCGGTCGAGGAAGCCGGAGAGGTGGACGCGGCCGAGGAGCGCGCCGGTGAGGGTGAACGCGACCGCGTCGAGGGAGTGGTCCGGCTGGGGGTAGGCCCAGACCGCGGCCTGTTCCGGTGTCACGGCGGTGGCCGCCGCGGCGGCGATGGGCGGGTAGCGCAGCAGGTCCTGCTGGTCGCTGGTGGACTGCAGCTGGGCCACGGCCAGTTGCGCGTAGTCCATGCGCAGGCCGCCCGAGCCGCAGTTCTCCAGGACGAGACGGGGGTGCCGGTCGAGGAGCGAGGCCATCCAGTCGAGGTGGGCGCGGTGGTGTCCGAGCAGACCGGCGCCCGGGCTCTCGGAGCCGTTCTCCGTGCCGGGGCCGATGTTGATGTTGTAGTCGAGCTTCAGATAGCCGACGCCCCACTCGCCGACCAGCCGGTCCACGACCGCGTCGAGATGGGCGCGGGCGGCCGGGTGCCGCAGGTCCAGGTGGTGCCGCCCGTGCTCGGTGACACGGACACCGCCGCGCCGGAAGAACGCCTCGTCGGGCAGTGTGCGGGCCAGCGGGCTGCGTACGCCGACGACTTCGGGTTCGAGCCAGAGTCCCGGGGTCATCCCGTGCGCCCGGACGGCGTCCAGGACCTCGGGGAGTCCGCCCGGGAAGCGGCGGGGAGCGGGCTCCCAGGCGCCGACGGCGTCCCACCAGCCCTGGGCGTCGTCGTCGTACCAGCCCGCGTCGATCACGAACACCTCGGCGCCGGCCGCGCCGGCCGCCTCGACCAGCGGCAGGAGCCGTTCGGTGGTGGGGTCGCCCATCAGGGTGTTCATGTAGTCGTTGTAGATCACCGGCAGGGCGCGCAGGTCGGGGTGGTCGCGGCGGATGCCCCGGCGGTAGTCCGTGAGCTCACCGAAGGCCGCGTCCAGTCCACCGCTCCCGGCGTGGACGAGCACGGCGGGCACGGTGTGGAACTCCGCGCCGGGGGTGAGCACGTGCTGCCACTGGTGGTGCGCGTCGTCGGGTCCGAACAGGGCCACGTACGCGGCGCCCTCGCGCTCCCCGGTCTCGAAGCGCCAGCCCGCGCTGGACTCGATCTGCCACAGCCAGGCGCGGCCTTCGCTGTCGGTGAGCCCGGCCACGGGCAGATGGCGGCCGGTGGACCAACTGCCCTGCGAGTACCGCTCGAAGCAGCCTCGGCCCTCGTGGCCGTGCGCGGACCGGCTCAGCGGCACCACCTGCGCGCGGAACGCGTCCTGCCGCCAACGGCATTCGGCGAGCCAGTCGTTGTCGGCCCAGTGCAGGGTCAGGCCGTCGAGGCCGCCGTCCGGGTCCGTGATGCCGCCGAGCGTCAGAGTGGAGACGCTCTCCAGCCGTAGCGCGGTGGCCCCCTCGTTGGCGAGGCGTACCCGGGCGCGCAGGAAGCCGCTGCCCTGGCGGGTCTCCAGGGTGACGTCGGCGGCCAGACCGGTCCCGGCGTCCGCGAGCCGGATCGTCGTACGCCGCCCGGCGCCGTCCTGGACGGTCTCGTGTCCCCGGTAGGCCAGGCGGTCGCCGATGGCCGTCTCGATGAATCGTTCCCCCGACCACATGCGTCCGTGGCCGGTGGCGGTCACCTCGACGAGGGGGACCAGAGCGGCCCAGTCCTGACCGGGTCCTCCCAGTCTCACCGCTCCGGTGGCGTCCCTGACGGCGTGCAGGCCGGAATCCGGATGCGACCAGACCCTGGTTCCCTCGGCTGTTTCGACGGCAGCGGTCAACGCGATTCCCTTCTGGGCTGGTTCGGTCCTGCGGTGGTCCTCGTGCAGCTGACCTGAGGATTCATCCAGGGCGGTGAAAGCGGGCCCGCGGTGGCGCAGATGCCGGTGGGTGAACTCCAGCGCACGCTCTCTTGACGCCCGCGTTGTGACCGCTCACAATCCTCGCATGTTTGTGACCGGTCACACAAGGTCGGGCAGCCCGGCCGGACCCCCTCAGGGACAGAAGGCGGCGAGCATCCGCGATGTCGCCGAGGCGGCCGGCGTCTCCTACCAGACCGTCTCGCGGGTCATCAACGGCCACCCGAACGTCCGCGAGGAGACCCGCGGGCGGGTGCGAGACGCCATCGCCGCTCTGGGCTTCAGACGCAACGCCACCGCGTTCGCGCTGGCCAGCGGTGTGACGCGGTCGATCACCGTGCTCACGTCCCACACGCGGCTCCACGGCTACGCGGCCACGCTGCAGGGCCTGGAAGAGGCGTCCCGCGCCGCGGGCTACACACTGGGCGTGCGGGTCCTCACCCCCGAGGACGACCTGGACCGCGCGATCGCCTCGGCCTGCGACGGCGGTGGCGGCCTCGTGGTCATCGGGTTCGACCGCCTCGGTGCCGCCGCCCTGGACCGCGTACCGGCTCACGTCCCGTGCGTGGCGGTCGTGGAAGCGCCGCCACCGGGACGATCCCCCGGGCTGCCCGCGGTGTGGGCCGACGACCGTGCGGCGGCCCGTGCCGCCACCGAACACCTCCTGTCACTGGGACACCACACCGTCCACTATGTGGCGATCCCCGCCTCGACCGGCACCCGGCGCTCGGTGGGGCCCCGCGCCGAGGGCTGGCGAACGGCCCTGGAGGCGGCCGGGGTCGACGCTCCCGAGCCGTGCGGCAGAGGCTGGGACGCCCAGGCCGGATACGAGGCCGGGGCCAGGCTCGCCCGCGACCGGGACGTCACCGCGATCCTGTGCGGCAACGACGACCTGGCGCTGGGTGTCCTGCGGGCCCTGCATCACGCGGGCCGGCGGGTTCCGGAGGACGTCAGCGTCATCGGATTCGACGACGCCCCGCACTCCGCGTACGTCACTCCGTCGCTCACCACGGTCCGGATGGACTTCCAAGGGCTCGGCCGCGCCGCCTTCGGGCTGTTGTGCGCCCGGCTCGACACCGATCGGCCGGCACCCGAGGGGGTGCCCGCCGAACCCGCCCTGATCGTCCGGGAGAGTTCGGCACCGCCCGGCGGTTGAGCGAGGCCTGACACCCCCGTTCGTGGTCCGCGCCGACCCCCCTCGCCTGTGAGCGGAGCCTGACACCCTCGCCCGCCCTCCGCACCGACCGTCACCCGCCCTCGCTCGATTCGCACCGACCGTCACTCGTCCGCGCTCACCCGCACCGACCGTCACTCGTCCGCGCTCACCCGCACCGACCGTCACCCGTCCTCCCTCACCCGCACCGTCTTCCCCTCCTCACCAGCAAGGAACTCGCCATGAGAAGAGCCGTCTCCGCCCTCGTCACCGCCTGTCTCCTCGGGCTGACCGCCACCGCCTGCAGCGACAGCACCGCAGGCGGCGCCGACGCGGCGCCCTCGGGACCGGTCGACGCGACCGCGAACCTCAAGGGCGTCGAACTCACCATGTGGACGGCCCAGAACAGCGTCAACCAGCCCAAGCAGGCCATCGAGGCGTTCGAGAAGGCCACCGGTGCCAAGGTCAGGACCGAGGTGATCCCCGACCCGTACGAGTCGAACGTCCCGACCAAGCTCGCCTCGGGCGTCAAGCCGGACCTGATGTTCTGGCAGCCCACCGGCAGCACCCTGCCGTTCATCCAGCCGCAGCAGAACCTGCTCCAGCTCGACAACGAGGACTGGGTCTCCAAGCTCGGCGAGACGGAGAAGGGCCTCGGCCAGGTCGACGGCCACCGTTACGCGGCCATCGTCACCAGCCCCGCGGTCCTCGGCGTCTACTACAACAAGGACGTCTTCGAGAAGGCCGGCATCACCACGATGCCCCAGGACTACGACGACCTCCTCGCCACCGCCGCGAAGATCAAGTCCAAGACGGGCGTCGCCCCGTTCTTCGAGGTCGGCGGCGACAAGTGGCCCCTGCAGTGGCAGGTCCAGGTGCAGCTGACCGACCTGCCCCAGTCGTTCTGGGACAAGCTGAACGAGAACAAGGCCACCTGGACCGACAAGGTCGTCGTGGACGCCATCACCAAGTACAGGACGAAGGTCCTGGACGGCGGCCTCGCGCAGAAGAACTACAAGACGGCCACGTTCGTCGACCAGGGCAAGGCGATCATGGACGGCAGCGCCGCCATGGCCCTGAACGTCACCTCGCTGCAGTCCCAGATACAGTCCACCTCCAGCACCGCGGAGATGGACAAGAAGCTCGGCTGGTTCCCCATCGCCAACAGCAGCGCCAAGGCCGAGTACTCGCCCGACCAGACCAACGGCGTCGTCGCGTTCAAGACCGGGGACACCGAGCGCCAGAACGCCGCCCGGCAGTTCCTGTCCTTCTGGCTCGGCAAGGACTACCCGGACTACATCAAGGCCAACAAGCTCGTGTCGGTGCAGCCCTCGGTGCCCAACCCCGACGGTCTGCCGCAGACCGCACTCGCCCAGGCCGAGGCACTCTCCTCCGCCACCGGGGTCTTCCAGGTCAAGGCGCTGACCGCGCCCGACATGCACCTCGCCCTCGCCGACATGATCTACGGCAAGAAGACCCCCAAGCAGGTCGCCCAGGCCGCTCAGGACCAGTTCCAGCAGGTCCTCAAGGCGCGCGGCGTCTCCGGCTTCTGACCGGGCGTCCCCTCGTCAGCCCGCACCCCGGGCCGCCCGTCGGCGGCGCGCCCGGGACCCGTCACCGGAGGTAAGAACGTGGTGGACACCGCCACCAGGGGCGTCATCGAGCCCACACGTGCGAAGGACCGGAGCACATCGCCCCACAGCGGCCGGCGCGGGCGCACCCGGAGGAAGCCCAACCAGCCGTGGTGGTTCGCGCTTCCCGCGCTCGCCGTGTTCGGCGTGTTCTTCCTGCTGCCCAACCTGCTGAACTTCGTGTACCCGTTCACGGACTGGTCCGCGTTCCACCCGCAGATCGGCTTCGCGGGCCTGTCGAACTTCGAGTCGATCCTCCACGACGGCTCGATGGTCCGCGACATCCGCATCACCTTGGAGTACGCGGTCCTGGTGGCCCTCTTCCAGAACGGCTTCGGTCTGGGCCTGGCACTGCTGCTGGAGCGGGACAGCCGCTTCAACCGCTTCTTCCGCGCGGTGTTCTTCCTGCCCGTGCTGATCTCCGCCCTGGCCGTCGGCTACATCTTCCGGGCCCTGCTCTCCCAGGACGGGGCGCTCAACAGCGTGCTGTCCTCGCTCGCCGGCCACCCGGTCGACACCCCCTGGCTGGGGTCGACGACCTGGACGCTGGTGGTGGTGACCCTCATCCACGGCTGGAAGTGGATGGGCCTGGCCATGCTGATCTACCTGGCCGGTCTCAAGAGCATGCCGGGCGATGTCCTGGAGGCCGCGCGCATCGACGGGGCGGGCGCCTGGCGCACGTTCTGGTCGATCCGGTTCCCGCTGCTGGCACCGGCGGTGACGTTCAACGTGACCACCGCGCTGATCGGCTCCATGAACACCTTCGACATCGTCCAGGCCACCACCGCGGGCGGGCCGGGCAGCGAGACCGAGGTCTTCAACATCTACATGTTCCGCATCTTCGGCCAGGGCCTCTACGCCCAGGCGTCCGCGATGAGCCTGGTGCTCTTCCTCGTGGTCGTCGTCCTCGCCGTGCCCGTGATCGTCGGCCTGCGCCGCAGGGAGAACAACCAGTGACCGCCGTTGCCGCAACACCTCCCGTGCGCCGCCGCGCCCCGCGTCGGCTGCAGCAGGCCGCCGTCCTGCTGCTCGCGGCGATCACCATCGGCATCCCGCTGTGGCTCGTCGCGGTGACCTCCGCCAAGCCCCAGGCCGAGGCGATCAGGCCCAACCTCGCGCCGCCGCACCAGGTCCAGGTCGCGGAGAACTACCAGCAGACCTTCGACCAGGGCAAGATGGTCCAGGGTTTCGTCAACAGCCTGCTGGTCGTGGCCCCTTCCGTCGTCCTCGTGCTGCTCCTCGGCGCCGGCGCGGCGTGGGTCTTCGCCCGCCGCAAGGGACGCCTGGCGGGCACGCTGTACGCGCTGAGCATCAGCGGTCTGCTCCTGCCTCCCGCCGTGATCACCATCGTCATGGAGCTGCGCCAACTCGGCCTGGCGGGCACCCAGCTGGGCATGATCGCCGTCTACACCGGGATGTACCTGTCCACGTCGATCTTCTTCATGACCGGCTTCATCCGCCATCTCCCCGAGGAGCTGGAGGAGGCCGCGCGCATGGACGGCGCGGGCCCGGCCCGGGTCTTCTTCCAGGTGGTCCTGCCCCTGCTGCGACCGGTCATCGCCACAGCGACGATCATGGTGATGCTGTTCGCCTGGAGCGACATCTTCTACGCGTTCTTCGTCCTCGGCGGCGGTGACAAGGCCACCCTGCCGCTCAACCTCTACCAGGTCGCCAGCGCCCAGCTGTACCTGAACAACTGGCATCTCATCTTCGCCTACGTCGTGATGATGAGCCTGCCGATGGTGGCGGTCTTCGTCATCGCCCAGCGCCGCATCGTCGCCGGCATCACCAGCGGCGCCGTCAAGTAGTCCGCGCCCATGATCCCCCGGGGCGCGTCTCCCCGCGCGCCCCGGCTCCCACGACCTCCGGTCCACCCGACCCGTCGGGGTGGTCCGGGCCACTCACCATCCTCCCGCAGCGTCGCGGGAGGCGGAGGACGCACATGCCCCGAACCGAGTACAGCTCCCGCACGACCGCACGCCTGATGGGAGCGGTCGCCTTCACCGCCGCGCTGATCGGCACGGCCGTGACCGTCCCGCCCGCCCGGGCGGCCACCACCCAGGTCGTCACCGTCGACCTGGGCAGAACCACCGGCGCGGTGATGCACGGCGCCAACGGAACCCTGTACGGCCTCAGCGACGACGGTGTCCCGGGCGACGAACTGGTCGCCCCCCTGCACATGACGACGGTCGTCCAGAAGGCCCCCGACGGCGCGCAGCACCCCAACGGGGACGCTCTGGAGATCAAGAAGGGCTACGACCGCAACGGCGGCGGCGAGGTCCACATCTACATGCAGGACATCTACGCCCAGTGGCCCTACGAGAACCGCGGCCTGAGCGACTACCTGGCCAAGGTCGACACCATGGTCCGAAAGGTCGCCGCACGCGCCGACCGGGACGACTTCGTGTGGGTCCCCTTCAACGAGCCCAACGGCAACTGGTATCCGGATCTGGGCAGTTCGGACAGCGCCACGTACGCGAGCGCGCTCGGCAGGTTCCAGAGCGACTGGACCACCGTCTACGAGAAGATCCGCTCGATCATCCCGGACGCCCGGATCGCGGGGCCCAACGAGACCCACTACGACGGCAGGCTCATGGGCGACTTCTATCCCTGGGCCAAGGCCCACGACGTGCTCCCGGACATCACGACCTGGCACGAGCTGGGCCCGGACTCCCTCAAGGACTTCGAGTCCCACCTCGCCCACTACCGGGCCGTCGAGAGGAAGGCCGGCATCTCCGAACGGCCGGTCGGCATCAACGAGTACGGCAACCGGCGCGACCAGTCCGTGCCCGGACAGATGGTCCAGTGGATGTCGATGTTCGAACGCAACAAGGTCTACGCCGACCAGGCGTACTGGAACATCGCCGGAAACCTCAACGACAACGCCGCCCGGACCAACATCCCCAACGGCACCTGGTGGCTGCTGCGCTGGTACGCGGGCCTGACCGGCGAGACCACCGAACTGGACCCGCCGCGGCCCAACACCGTCGACACCGTCCAGGGCATCGCCGCACTGGACACGAGCCGCAAGCAGGCCCAGATCCTGCTCGGCGGCACCTCCGGCGACGTCGACACCGTGATCCGCAACGTTCCCTCGCGCTTCGGCAAGAGGATCAACGTCACCGTCGAACGCATCGGCTGGAGCGGCTACGAGGGCGCCGCCGCGCCGAGCGTGGTGTCCCGCACCACCGCCACGGTCGCCAAGAACGGCAGCGTCACCGTGCCGACGACGAACCTGGACGCCATGTCGGCCTACCGCGTCACCGTCAACCCGGCCGGCAGCGGGTCGCCCACGGCGGAGAGTCTGCCCTGGTCCGCGTCGTACGAGGCGGAGAACGCGGCGATCACCAGCGGCACCGTCTACTCCCAGGGCTCCCTGACCAACCCCTACGGCTTCGCCACCTCGGGGACGAAGGACGTCGGCAGCCTCAACAGGTCCGACAGCAAGGTCGCCTTCACCGTCGACGTCCCGAAGACCGGTACCTACGACCTGGACGTCTTCTACGGCAACCAGTCCGGCGGGCCCGCCACCCACACCCTCACGGTCGACGGCGGCTCGCCCCGGACCCTCACCTACGGGTCCACCCTGAACTGGACCTACCGCGCCACGGCGAGCACACCCGTGTCCCTGACCGCCGGCACGCACACCCTGACCCTGTCCAAGGGCACGAACGAGGTCACCCTCGACAAGATCGACCTCACCGCGTCCAGGACCCCGGACTCCGTGTACCCCGCGACCTATGCCGACATCAGCGGGTCCCCGACGTTCGACTACACCGCCTCGGGCACCGCCGGCGCGGGCGCCCTGGTGCTGAACCGCCGCGACAAGGCCGCCTTCGACGTCTACGCACCGGCCGACGGCTACTACACCGTGCACGCCGACTACGCCTCCACCGGCGACGGCGTCCTGAGCCTCGACGGAGCCACGGCCGCCACCCTCGCTCCCACCGGGGGCGGCATCACCGACAAGACCCTGCGGCTGTATCTGTCCGCCGGCAACAACCGCATCACCGCCACCATCCCCGGCAAGGGCAAACTCACCCTGCGCGACCTGCGCGTCACCGGGGAGGTCAGTACCTCGGGCGCCACGGCCTACGAAGCCGAGGACGCGCTCCGAGACGGTACCGCGTCGGTCTCCGGCAACTCCTGGGCCTCCGGCGGCAAGTTCGTGGGACACATCGGCCTGGGCGCCGCCAACACCCTCACCTTCAAGGTGAACGCCCCCTCGGCGGGGCGGTACGTGATGAACGTGCGCTACGCCAACAACGAGGTCGCCGGGTCCGGGAACTACAACACCAACGTCATCTCCCGGGCGGCCGACATCAGCGTCAACGGCAGCGCCCAGAGGTCCATGTTCCGCAACTCCTACAGCTGGTCCAACTTCTGGGACCTGCCGGTCCCGGTCGACCTGAAGGCCGGTGTCAACACCGTCTCCTTCGCCAACCCCTCGGCCTACGCGCCGGACATCGACAAGATCACCGTCGCGCCCCTGAAGGGCTGACGGAACGACATCCGACGCATCGGTGAACTCCGGAGACGGCCCGTTCCCCGTACACCCGAGGTGGCCGCGAAGCGCTCGCGGCCACCTCGCGGTCTCCTCCCGACACGTACGTACATGGAATACGTACTCCTACCGACGCGCCCCCGACAGCCGTGCCGTTTCCTTGCGTCCATGACGACAACGGGCGGGGAAGCGGAGGCCCGGGAATGCCGGCCTCGCCCCCGTCCGTCCGATCTCGTCTTGGGGGGAAACACATGCGCGTCCACAGCACCGCGGCCACCGTCCTTTCCGGTGCGGCCGTCCTCTCGACGCTCGTTCTTCCGGGCACCGCCCAGGCGGCGGGCCACTCCGGTGCGGCGAGGGACCTCAGAGCCCTCACCTCGGAGCGCGCCCGGCCGCAGGACGCGGTCGGCGGCACCCTCTTCACGAAGGGGGTCGTCAACCAGGGCAAGGACGTCGTGCTCGGCGTCACGGGCAAGAAGGCCGTTCCCGTCACCTTCACGGCCTTCGACGAGGAGGGGCTGGCCTTCACCCAGGCCTTCCTGTGGCAGGGCACCGACAGTTCGGACACGGACACCATCACCGGAGCCCTGGGGGCGGACGACTACCCCGCGTGCACCGAGACACCGGTCCACAACGGCTACCGCTACAGCTGCCGGGCGGTCTTCACCATCGACCCGGCCGTCGCCTTCAAGGACGGCAACGGCACCGCGGGGACCTGGAAACTCTTCCTGGGCGCCTACGACCTCTACGCGAACGTCAGTGTCGACGACGACGTCGCCCGCGGCAAGATCAAGCGTGCGGCCCAGCTGACCACCGACGCCTCCCCGGAGCCGGTCACGGCAGGCAGGAACATCAAGGTCACCGGCAAGCTGAGCCGCGCCAACTGGACCACCGGCAAGAACGCCGGATACACGGACCAGCCGGTGCAGTTGCAGTTCCGCAAGCGGGGCACCAGCACCTACACCACCCTCAAGACGGTCAGGACCAGCGGCAGCGGCACCCTGAGCACCACCACCCGGGCCCGCTCCGACGGCTACTTCCGCTTCCTCTTCGCCGGCACCACCACGACCGGCTCCGCGACCGCGTCCGGCGACTACGTCGACGTCAGGTAGCCGGGGCGTTCCCGAAACGGCCCCCGGCGCGGTGGCGGGCCATCAGCGCGGCCAGGGCGGTCCGGGAGGAGACCCCGGTCTTGCGGAAGGTCCGGGAGACATGGGTCTCGACCGTACGCCGGCTGACGAACAGCCGGTCCGCGATGGCCTGGCTGGTGAGCCCCTGGGCCACCAGCTCGGCTATCTCCAGCTCCCGGGCGGTCAGGGCGGCCAGCCGTTCGGCGAGTTCGGAGCGGTCCGGGGACACGTGCGGCGCCTGCGGGCCGCTTCCGGGCGGGCGGGTGGCGTCGGCGAGGCCGACCAGCATGCCGCTGCCGCCCGCCTCGGCGAGCCGGCGCCCCCTGAGCCAGGCGTGCGTGCCGGCCCGGCCGCGGCCCGCCGCCGCTTCCAGCGGGGCGCCGAGCAGCAGGGAGTGGGCCTCCCAGAAGACCGCGCCGCAGCGGGCGCTCTCCGCCGCGGCCTCCGCGAACAGGCCCGCCGCCGCCGCGGTGTCCCCCTGCGCCAGCGGGAGATGGGCGGCGCTGCGCAGCGCGGACGCCCGCTGCATCGGCAGCCCCAGCTGTTCCGCCTCCTTCCGGGCCCGCTCGGCCCAGCCACGGGCCTCCTCCGGCATCCCCGTCAACAGGGCGGACGTGACCAGGATCTCCAGGTAGAGCGGCCGCATCGAGGGCTGGATCCGCTGCAGTTCGGGTCCGCCCGCCTGGAGCATCGCCTCCCGGGCACGCACCGGATCCCCGGCCATGAGCGCGGCCCAGCCGAAGATGCACCAGGCCGTGGAGGCCCACCAGTCGACCCCGCCGCCTGCCGCGGCCACCGCCTCCTCGGCCACGGCGAGGGGGCGCGGATCGCCCGGCGGGCAGCCGGCGACCAGTGCCGCGGCCCTGCTCGCCAGGACGAACGCGAGCAACTGGTCGCTGCCGATCCCGCGCGCGATGTCCTCGGCCCGGTCGGCCAGTTCCAGCGCGGAGGGGATCCGGCAGGTCTGCACCCGGACGTGGGACAGACACAGCAGCAGATGGGGCACGACGTAGAGCTGACCGCTGCGGCGGGCGATGGCGAGGCCGCGCTCGGCGTGCCGCTCCGCGTCCGGGTAGTGCTCCAGGAACGCCTCCGCCCAGCCGAGCCGGGCCAGCGGTTCGCACAGCGCGGTGAGGTCGTTGTCCGGCAGGGAGTCGACCAGGGCGGCGGCCTGCCGGGCGAGCCGGTGCGCCGCGCTCATGTTGCCCTCGTACGCCTCTCCCAGGGCGGCGACGGCCAGGACTCCCGCCTCCCCGGCCTCGTCCCCCGTGGACCGGGCCGCGGTGAGCGCCGCCTCGACCTCGGTGCGCACCCGGGCGTAGGAGGTGCCGCTGTCCAGGGGCGCGGCCGAGCCGAGCTCCAGGCCGAGCCGGACGACATGGGCCGGTGCCGGGTCGCGGGCCAGTTCCCGGCGCAGCACCGCGACGGCCTCGGTGGAGCGCCCCAGATGACGCTCCACCACCGCGCACAGGACGACCGCGCGCACTCTGAGGTTCTGGTCCTCGTCGGCCGCCGGCCCCCCGGACGGCCGCCGCGGGGTGGCGATCAGCTCCTGGAGCAGGTCGCGGCTCTCGCGCAGGCCACCGCACGCCGCCAGCGCACGGGCCTGCCGCAGGAGCAACTCCCGGCGTCGGGCGGCGTGTTCGGGAGTGTGCGGGAGGTGGCGCAGGGCCACGTCGAGCCAGTGGGCCGAGCTCGCCGGAGCCGTCCGGGCCGTCTGCGCGGCGGCCTCGTCGAGCACGGCCACCGCCGCCGGGTCCCAGGCGGTCAGCGACCGTTCCACATGATGGGCCCGCTCGGCGGCCGAGGCGCCGACGCGGGCCAGCTCCCGTGCGGCGAGCCGGTGGATCTCGGCGCGCCGCAGGAAGGGCGTGCCCTCATGGACGAGGGTGCGCACGACCGGATGACGCAGGGTCAGCAGCCCCTGCGGCGTGGAACGCAGCAGGTCGCGGCGGGTGAGGGCGTGGACGTCGTCGGCGAACGCGCTGGCGGGCCGGCCCGTCACCTGGCTGACCATCGCGGGGGTGGCGTGCTCGCCCAGGACCGCCACGGCCTCGACGATGCCGCGCCGGGCCGGCGTCAGCAAGGTCAGCTCGTCCAGCAGCAGGGTGCCGAGCCCGGGCGGCGTCGAGGACTCGGGCGTCGTACCGTCCCGGCGGGCCTGGAGGAGGGTCAGGAAGTAGAACGGATTGCCCTCGCTCGCGGCGTGCAGCGCGGCGGCCTCGGCGGGCGGCAGACCGGGACCGGCCAGTGCGGCGCAGTCGCCCGCGCTCAGCGGTCGCAGGGCGAGCCTGACGACCGTGCCGGTGTCGACTCCCCGGGTGAGCCCGGCGGCGAGGGACTCGGGCCCCTGCCGGTCGCGGCGGGTCACGGCCAGGACGACGGGGGCGTGCGGGGGATGGCGTACGAGATGGTCCAGCAGCTCCAGTGACGCCGGGTCCGCCCAGTGCAGGTCGTCCAGGGCCAGCAGCAGCCCGGAGGGGGCGGCGAGCCGGGCGAGCAGGGTCGCCGTGGACCGGTGCAGTCCGAAACGGTCGATCGTGCCGCTGCCCCGCAGGAGGGGCGCCACCGCCTCGGCCTCCGGGAAGCCGTCAGGGGCGTGCGGGCCGAGGTGGGCGAGCGCGTCGGCGAACACCTGGAAGGGCACCCGCCGCTCGTACTCCGTGGCCCTGCCGCGCAGGACCGTCATCCCGCGCCGGCCCGCCCGTGCGCAGACCTCACCCAGCAGCCGGCTCTTGCCGATGCCGGCCTCACCGGTGATGTCGACGAGTCGGGAGCGTCCGTCGTCGCGGAACTCCTCGCCCGCCGCCGGGCCGTGCACGGCGGCGGCCGCACGGTCGAGCAGCGTGTCGAAGCGGGCGAGCTCGACGGCACGGCCCAGTAAAGGCGTTCCGTTCCCGTCCGCCCCAACTGCCGTCTCGGCTGCCACAGTTGCCCCCCTCTTCTTCACATCCCCCTCACACGTCATTCTCTCCTGTTGATCGCCTCAACCGCCGCGCGGGGGAACCGGAACGGAGGGATCTCACAGAGTGGGGTCCTGATTCGGGTTCCGGACAGAGGTGCTGCACGAGCACACGCGGG
>NZ_JBHVDD010000040.1:0-73573 GCF_042802995.1 Streptomyces sp. NPDC057438 | reverse complement strand
CCCCCCATCTGAAGGGGGGTGCGGGCCTCGTCGTAGGTGTGTGTACCGGGTCGATCAGCCCTTCGCGGCCTTCTTCTCGTCCGCGTCCTGAATGACCGCCTCCGCGACCTGCTGCATCGACATCCGCCGGTCCATCGACGTCTTCTGGATCCAACGGAACGCCGCCGGCTCCGTCAGCCCGTACTCCGTCTGCAGAATCGACTTCGCCCGGTCCACCAGCTTGCGGGTCTCCAGACGGAGCGTGAGGTCGGCGACCTCGTTCTCCAGTTCCTTCAGCTCCGTGAACCGCGACACCGCCATCTCGATCGCCGGCACCACGTCACTCTTGCTGAACGGCTTCACCAGATACGCCATCGCCCCCGCGTCCCGGGCCCGCTCGACGAGATCGCGCTGCGAGAACGCGGTCAGCATCAGCACCGGCGCGATACGCTCCTCGGCGATCTTCTCCGCCGCCGAGATCCCGTCCATCTTCGGCATCTTCACATCGAGGATCACCAGATCCGGCCGGTGCTCCCGGGCCAGCTCGATGGCCTGCTCCCCGTCACCGGCCTCGCCCACGACGGAGTAGCCCTCCTCTTCGAGCATCTCCTTGAGATCGAGACGGATCAGCGCCTCGTCCTCGGCGATGACGACACGGGTCGTCAGCGGAGGCACGTGCGACTTGTCATCGTCGTCGGCGACGGGCTGGGGCGACTCGGGGGCGGTCACGGGGGCTCCTTGTTCGGGGCAGGGGTACTGCTGACATGAGGGTACCTAGCTGCGGTAGGGTAAGTACGCGAGGGGGCTTGCTTTCCCTTCCTTTCTAAGGCCCCAGTACTCCAACTGGTCAGAGAGGCCGCTCTCAAACAGCGGACAGTGTGGGTTCGAATCCCACCTGGGGCACTTTTCCTTTAATTCCAAGGTCACGACACGAAAGCGGATGTCCCCGGGCATCTCGCGAGCTGCCGTCCGTTCCTGGAATCAGCGCCTCGAACCGCTGCTCGCATGGCCTGCACAGACCCCGGCCCACCGGCGGATGAGGGCGCGTACTCCTACCTGCTGGGCCTCTACCTGGGTGACGGCTGCATCAGCGCCCACCCTCGCAGCGGCTACTACCTCCGCATCGCCTGCGCCGACGCCTGGCCCGGCCTCCTGCAACAGTGCCGCGAGGCCATCACGAACGTACGCCCCGGCACCGGTGTCCACCTCCTCCAGAAGGAGGGCTGCACGATGGTCACCAGCTACTCCCGACACTCGCCCCAGCTCTTCCCCCAGCACGGACCCGGGAAGAAGCATGAGCGCACCATCGCTCTCGTCCCCTGGCAGCAAGCCATCGTCGGCAACCACCCCTGGGAGTTCATCCGGGGCCTCACCCACTCCGACGGCTGCCGCATCACCAACTGGACGACGCGCCTGGTCGGCGGCGAACCCAAGCGCTACGAGTATCCCCGGTACTTCTTCACCAACGTGTCGGCCGACATCATCCGTCTCTTCACGGGCGCACTGGATCAGGTAGGCGTCGAATGGAAACCCGCGAACACCCGCAACATCTCCATCGCCCGCAAAGCCTCCGTAGCCCTCATGGACACTCACGTGGGCCCCACGTACCAGCCCGCCCTACCTCGAACCCCCGCCCTCCCCGATGTGATGCACCCGCACCATGTTCGTCGTGCCCGCCACCCCCGGCGGTGAGCCCGCCGTGATCACGACCACATCACCCTTCTTGCAGCGGCCGTACGTCAGCAGCAGTTCGTCCACCTGGTCGACCATCGCGTCCGTGGAGTCGACGCGCGGGCCCAGGAAGGTCTCCACGCCCCACGTCACGCTCAGCTGCGAGCGGGTCGCCGGGTCCGGGGTGAAGGCCAGGAGCGGGATCGGGGAGCGGTAGCGGGAGAGGCGGCGGGCGGTGTCGCCGGACTGGCTGAAGGCGACCAGGAACCTGGCGTCGAGGAAGTCGCCGAGTTCGGCGGCCGCGCGGGCCATGGCGCCGCCCTGGGTGCGGGGCTTGTTGTGCTCGGTGAGGGGTGGGAGGCCTTTCTCCAGCATGTCTTCCTCCGCCGCCGCGACGATGCGGCTCATCGTGCGGACCGTCTCCACCGCGTACTTGCCGACGCTCGTCTCGCCGGAGAGCATCACCGCGTCCGTGCCGTCGAGGACGGCGTTGGCGACGTCGCTGACCTCGGCGCGGGTGGGCCGGGAGTGGTGGATCATCGAGTCGAGCATCTGGGTGGCGACGATGACCGGCTTGGCGTTGCGTTTCGCCAGTTTGATCACGCGTTTCTGGACCAGCGGGACCTGTTCCAGGGGCATTTCGACGCCGAGGTCGCCGCGCGTGATCATGATGCCGTCGAAGGCGGCGACGATCTCGTCGATGGTGTCGACGGCCTGGGGTTTCTCGATCTTGGCGAGGACGGGGAGGCGGCGGCCTTCCTCGTCCATGATCCGGTGGAGGGGTTCGATGTCGTGGCCGGAGCGGACGAACGACTGGGCGATGGTGTCGAAGCCGGTGCGCAGGGCCCAGCGGAGGTCTTCCTCGTCCTTCTGCGACAGGGCGGGGATCGAGACGGCGACGCCGGGCAGGTTGAGGCCCTTGTGGTCGGAGACGATCCCGCCCTCGACGACCTGCGTGCGAACGTGAGGGCCGTCGATCGCGGTGACTTCGAGGGTGACCTTGCCGTCGTCGACGAGGATGCGGTCGCCGGGGTGGACGTCGGCGGCGAGGCCGGCGTACGTGGTGCCGCAGCCCTCGCTGTCCCCGGTCGCGCCCTCCTCGGTACTGAGGGTGAAGGTGTCGTCGCGTTCGAGGAGTACGGGGCCTTCGGTGAAGTGGCCGAGGCGGATCTTCGGGCCTTGAAGGTCGGCGAGGGTGCCGACGCTGCGGCCGGTCTCGTCGGCGGCCTTGCGGACGTGCCGGTACCGCTCGTCGTGTTCGGCGTGGCTGCCGTGGCTGAGGTTGAAGCGGGCGATGTCCATGCCGGCCTCGACCAGTGCCTTGATCTGGTCGTACGAGTCGGTGGCGGGCCCGAGGGTGCAGACGATCTTTGCTCGGCGCATGTGTCGACCCTAGGGCTTACCCGCCGGTAGTGAGGTGGTGGGGCATGACAGCTCAACGGCCTTCGGGTGAAGGGTATTTGACAAGCAGTCACCATGTTGTGAAGGGTGCCCCGGCCGGTGCCGACCGGGGTGTCCCGGGGGTCGGGTCACAGGCGCGGAGGGTGCATGGTGAAGCGTGCGTTGACCTGTGCGTGGACGCGTTGGCGTTGGGGTTCGAGGTCGAGGGGTGGGGCGTCGGTGTCGTCGGTGCTCTTGGCTCGGGCGGAGCGCATGAGGCCGCCGGGGGCTGCGGGGCGGAGGGGTTGGGGGGCTTCGGCGCCGATGTCGGCGAGTTCGACGAGGGCGGCGAGGGTGGTGCCGAGGGCTTCGGCGTATTCCCGGGCGCGTTGGACGGCTTCTTTGACGGCTTGTTGTCTGGCCTGGCGGTGGGTGGGTGAGTCGGGGCGCAGGGACCACCAGGGGCCGTCGATGCGCGTGAGGTCGAGGTCGGCGAGGCGGGTGGTGAGTTCGCCGAGGGCGGTGAAGTCGGTGAGGTCGGCGGTGATGTGGACGCGGCCGTGGTAGGCCTGGATGCGTTCGCCTCGGCCTTTTTCCTTGAGTTCGGGGGTGAGGGAGAAGGCGCCGGTTTCCAGTCGTTCGACGGCTTGGCCGTAGCTTTTGACGAGGTCGAGGACGGTGGTGTTGCGGCGGGTGAGGTCGTCGAGGGCGGTGCGTCGGTCCTTGCCGCGGGCGAGGACGGTGACGGTGATGCGGGCTATCTCGGGGTCGACGTCGAGGCGGGCTTCTCCGCGGACGGCGATGCGGGGTGCGTCGGGGGTGCCGTAGGGGACGGGGGCGGGTGCGGCTTCCTCTGCGCTGGTGGTCATACGCCCCACTCTGTCACTGATGGCCTGGTGCCAGGGTTGTGCAGGTCACCAGATCGAAACCCTGGGGGTCTGTTGCGGTGGGGGTGGTACGGGTCAGAATCTACGCGCGTCGTCCCCTTTGGCCCTCTGTTCCGTCGTTCATGGTTCATGCAGGTCCCTACAGGTCTACGCGCGTCAAGATCGTCCCGTTCCTCCGAGGAGTACCTGAGATGCCCCTGAACCGCCGGAAGTTTCTGAAGAAGTCGGCCGTGACCGGTGCGGGCGTGGCCATCGCCGGTTCGGCGATGGCTCCGAGCGCGCAGGCGGCGGAGGCGAGGGCCGGTGGCCGGAAGAAGGACGCCGACCGGTACAGCTTCACGGTCATGGGGACGACCGACCTGCACGGCAACGTCTTCAACTGGGACTACTTCACGGACAAGGAGTTCGACGACAAGCAGCACAACGACGTCGGTCTGGCGAAGATCTCCACGCTGGTGAACCGGATCCGTAAGGAGAAGGGCCGCCGGAACACGCTGCTGATCGACGCGGGTGACACGATCCAGGGCACGCAGCTGTCGTACTACTACGCGAAGGTGGACCCGATCACCGCCAAGGGCGGTCCGGTGCACCCGATGGCGCAGGCGATGAACGCGATGGACTACGACGCGGCGGCGCTGGGGAACCACGAGTTCAACTACGGCATTCCGGTGCTGCGGAAGTTCCAGAAGCAGTGTCGTTTCCCGCTGCTGGGGGCGAACGCGCTGGACGCCAAGACGCTGCTGCCGGCGTTCCCGCCGTACAGCATGCACCGGATGCGTACGCCGCACGGCCCGGATGTGCGGGTGGCGGTGCTGGGGCTGACGAACCCGGGGATCGCGATCTGGGACAAGGCCAATGTGCAGGGGAAGATGACGTTCCCGGGTCTGGAGGAGCAGGCGGCGAAGTGGGTGCCGAAGCTGCGGTCGATGGGTGCGGACGTCGTGATCGTGTCGGCGCACAGCGGTTCGTCGGGTACGTCGTCGTACGGTGACCAGCTGCCGTACATCGAGAACGCGGCCGGGCTGGTGGCCGAGCAGGTGCCGGGGATCGACGCGATCCTGGTGGGGCACGCGCACACGGAGATCCCGGAGTACTTCGTCACCAACAAGGAGACCGGCAAGCAGGTCGTGCTGTCGGAGCCGTTGAAGTGGGGGCAGCGGCTGACGCTGTTCGACTTCGAGATGGTGTGGAGCAAGGGCTCCTGGAGGCTGGAGAAGGTCGGCGCGCAGGTGCTCAACTCCAACACGGTGGAGGAGGACCCGAAGATCGTGTCGATGCTCGTGGACGAGCACAAGAAGGTCGTGGCGTACGTCAACCAGGTCATCGGGACGAACGCGGCGGAGATGACGTCGGTGGAGGCGCCGTACAAGGATGTGGCGATCATCGATCTGATCAACCACATCCAGGCCGACACGGTGAAGCAGGCGCTGGCGTCCACGGAGTACGCGTCGCTGCCGGTGCTGTCGCAGGCGGCGGCGTTCTCGCGGAGCGCGGTGATTCCGGCGGGGAACGTGACGATCCGGGACGTGGCGGGTCTGTACGTCTTCGAGAACACGCTGGAGGCGCGTCTGATGACGGGTGCGCAGATGAAGGCGTATCTGGAGTTCTCGGCGAACTACTTCGTGCAGACGGCGGCGGACGCGGTGGTCGATCCGGCGAAGCTGACGAACGCGAACGGGACGCCGGACTACAACTACGACGCGGTGAGCGGGCTGTCGTACGAGATCGACATCGCGAAGCCGGCGGGGTCGCGCATCACGAACGTGCGGTTCGAGGGTGCTCCGCTGGCGGACGACCGGAAGTTCGTGTTCGCGGTGAACAACTACCGGGCCAACGGCGGCGGCAACTTCCCGCATGTCGCCGCGTCGCCGCTGCTGTGGTCGAACTCGGACGAGATCCGTAACACGATGATCGCGTGGGTGAAGGCGAAGGGGTCGATCGACCCGGCGGCGTTCGCGTCGGTGGACTGGAAGCTGACGCGGAACGGTACGCCGGTCTTCTAGTCCGAACGTGGTGGCGGTCGCCGCTGTCGAGGTCGTCGCGGATGCGGATACGGATGCGGGGTTGGGGTCCGGGTCCGGGTCTGTGACGGCTACGGCGGCGGCGATGTCGCGTTGTCGGCTAGCGGACGTCGACGAGTGGGGTCAGTGGGGTGGGGGTGGGGGCCTGCCGGGCTGCCGGGATCCGGGGTTGGGGTTCGAGGCCGAAGGTGGTGAAGGCGGTGCGGCCCGGGAGGGGGTAGGGCTCCTTGCCGGTGAGGGTGTTGAGGATGGTGGCGCTGCGCCAGGCGGCGAGGCCGAGGTCGGGGGCGCCGACGCCGTGGGTGTGGAGTTCGGCGTTCTGGACGTAGACGTGGCGGTCCGCGGCGGTGACGGACGGGTCGAGGATCATCCGGAAGTTCTCGTCGACGCGGGGTCGCTCGCGGTTGTCGCGGCGCATGTACGGGTCGAGGCCGGCGAGGACGCGGTCGAGGGGGCGTTCGTGGTAGCCGGTGGCGAGGACGACGGCGTCGGTGGTGAGGCGGGAGCGGGTGCCCTGTTCGCTGTGTTCGAGGTGGAGTTCGACCTTGGTGGTGGCGAGCCGGCCGGCGGTGCGGACGTGTACGCCGGGGGTGAGGACGGCGTCGGGCCAGCCGCCGTCGAGGGTGCGGCGGTACAGCTCGTCGTGGATGGCGGCGATGGTGTCGGCGCCGATGCCCTTGTGGAGCTGCCATTGTGCGGCGACGAGCCGGTCCCGGGTGGGTTCGGTGAGGGCGTGGAAGTAGCGGGTGTAGTCGGGTGTGAAGTGTTCGAGGCCGAGTTTCGAGTACTCCATGGGGGCGAAGGCCTCGGTGCGGCCGAGCCAGTGGAGTCGTTCCCGGCCGGGGGGCCGGTGGCGGAGCAGGTCGAGGAAGACCTCTGCTCCGGACTGTCCGGCGCCGATGACGGTGATGTGTCCGGTGGCGAGGAGGCGGTCGCGCTCGTCGAGGTAGTCGGCGGCGTGGACGACGGGTACGCCGGCCGCTTCGACGAGGGGTTTGAGGGGTTCGGGGACGTGGGGTTCGGTGCCGACGCCGAGCACGATGTTGCGTGTGTAGGTGCGGCCGAGTTCCTCGGCCTGTCCGTCGTCGTCGAGGCGGGTGTGGTCGACTTCGAACAGGTCGCGTTCGGGGTTCCAGCGCACCGAGTCGACCTGGTGGCCGAAGCGTAGTCCGGGCAGGTTCTCGGCGACCCAGCGGCAGTAGGCGTCGTACTCGGCGCGCTGGATGTGGAAGCGCTCGGCGAAGTAGAACGGGAAGAGTCGGTCGCGGGTTCTGAGGTAGTTCAGGAACGACCAGGGGCTCTGGGGGTCGGCGAGGGTCACCAGGTCGGCCAGGAAGGGGACCTGGACCGTGGCGCCCTCGATGAGCAGTCCCGGGTGCCAGTCGAAGCCGGGGCGTTGTTCGTAGAAGACGGCGTCGAGTGTGGTGAGGGGCTGGGCGAGGGCGGCCAGGGAGAGGTTGGCGGGGCCGATGCCGATGCCGACGAGGTCGCGGGGGGCTTCGGGGTCGGGGTGGTCGTGCGCGGGGGTCGGGCTCATGTGGGGGTGTGTCCTTCGGCGACTGTTGCGAGGTCTACGAGTTTCAGCAGGGCGGCGAGGTCTTCCGGCCGGGTGTGGGGGTTGAGCAGGGTGGCCTTGAGCCACAGCCGGCCGTCGAGCACGGCGCGGCCTATGACGGCCCGGCCGTCGTGGAGGAGTCGGCGGCGGACGGCTGCCGCTGTGGTGTCGGTGGCTGCGGCAGGCCGGAAGAGGACCGTGCTGATGGTGGGCCGGTCGTAGAGCTCGAAGCCGGGGTGCGCTTCGACGGTGGCGGCGAACTCCTGGGCGAGGGCGCAGACTTGGTCGACGAGTGCGCCGAGTCCGCTGCGTCCCAGGGTTTTGAGGGTGACGGCGGTCTTGAGGATGTCGGGCCGTCGGGTGGTGCGCAGCGACCGGCCGAGGAGGTCGGGCAGGCCGGCTTCGGTGTCGTCGTCGGCGTTGAGGTAGTCGGCGCGCTGGTCCAGTGCGGTGAGGTCTGTGGTGTCCCGTACGGCGAGGAGTCCGGCGGCGACGGGCTGCCAGCCGAGTTTGTGCAGGTCGAGGGTGATGGTGTGGGCGCGGGTGAGGCCGTCGAGCCTGGTCCGGTGCCGGTCGCTGAACAGGAGCCCTCCGCCGTAGGCCGCGTCGACGTGCAGTCGGGCTCGGTGGTGGTGGCACAGGTCGGCGATCTCGGGCAGGGGGTCGATGAGTCCGGCGTCGGTGGTGCCGGCGGTGGCGGCGACGAGGAGGGGGCCCTGGAGGTGGGTGAGGGCGTCGTCCAGGGCGGTGGGGTCGAGGGTGCCGGCGGGGGTCGGGATGACGACGGGGTCGGGCAGGCCCAGCAGCCAGGCGGCGCGGACGAGGGAGTGGTGGGCGTTGGCTCCGCAGACGAGTCGTACGCCGGGGTGCGCTTCCCGGGCGAGGAGGAGGGCGAGTTGGTTGGATTCGGTGCCGCCTGTGGTGACCAGCGCGTCGGCGGCGCCGGCCTCGGCGGCCAGGGCCCGGGTCACCAGTGCTTCGAGGGCGGAGGCGGCGGGGGCCTGGTCCCAGGAGTCGAGGGAGGGGTTGAGGACGGAGGCGGCGAGGTCGGCTGCGGCGGCGACGGCCAGGGGCGGGGTGTGGAGGTGGGCCGCGCACAGGGGGTCGGCCGGGTCGGCGGTGCCGGCGGCGAGGGCCCGGACGAGGCGGTGCAGGGCGTCCGGGTCGCCGTGGGCGGGCAGCGGTTCGCCGAGCGCTTCCCGGACCAGGGCCGCGACCGCCTCCGGGCCGCCGGCGGGGAGGGGGCCGCCCCGCGCCTCGGTCCCTTCCCGCAACGCGTCGAGCACGGTGTCGAGCAACGGCCGGAGCGCGCCGGGACCTTGGGGTCCCGAGGCGAGGGGCGCAGCGGTCATGGATTCCTCCGAGCACGGGGAATCCCATCTTGTACGCCGATCGGGTGCCGGGCCCGAAAAGGCCGTTCTTTACAACCAAAAGAGGGTACGGGCTGACGCCCTGCACATCAGCGCGCCCCGAAAGGGGCGCGGGGAACTGCGCGATCAGCCGCATCCGGCCTCATTCCCGCAGAACCCCGGGCCCCCATGGCGGACCTCGGTGAACGGCCCTACGCGTCCCGCACCCGCTGCGCACGCGCCAGGTCGTCCAGCTGGTCCACCAGCTTCCGCCGCAGCGCCGGGATCGGCTCGCCGTCCTGGAGGCACCGCTCCCCCAGTTCCAGCGTCTCCGGGGCGACCGCGTACACCGGGAACGCCCACCGTCCGGCTGCTTCCGCGATCGCCGGTCCGCGCCGGGCGGCCAGCGACACCGCGTCGGCCCAGTACCGCTCGACGTACTCGGTGAGGAGGTCCGCCTGTTCGGGCTGCCAGAAGCCCTGGGCGGTGGCGGTGAACAGGTAGTTGGAGAGGTCGTCGGTGGTGAACATGGCCTCCCAGGCGGCTTGTTTGGCCTCGGGTTCGGGCAGTGCGGCCCGGCAGCGGGCGGCGCCCTCGCGGCCGCTGGCGCTGGGGTCGCGTTCCAGCTCCCCGTCGATGGTGGCGGTGTCGAGGGCGCCGAGGACGGCGAGCCGGCCGAGGACGCGCCAGCGCAGTTCGGGGTCGAGTTCGGGTCCGCCGGGGACGGTGCCGTCGGCGAGCCAGGCGGCGATGGTCTCGGGGTGGGCGGCGACGTCGATGAAGTGGCGTACGGCGGTGAGGCGCAGGCCGGGGTTGTCGCCGTCCTCGGTGCGGCGGATGAGGTCGCGGCACAGGGAGCCGAGGGTGGCGAGGCCGGCGGGGCGCTGTTCGGGGGTGAGGTAGCGGTCGGCGACCTGGGTGGTGGCGAAGGTGAGGACGCCCTGGACGATGGCGAGGTCGCTCTCGTGGGGGAGGTGGGTGCGGGCGGCGTCCAGGTAGGCGGTGGCGGGGAGTTCGGCGTCGCGTACGGCGTCGCGCAGGGCGTTCCAGACGACGGCGCGGGGGAGCGGGTCGGGGAGGCCGCTGAGGTGGGTGGTGACGGCGGCGGCGGACTCGGGGTCGAAGCGGATCTTGGCGTAGGTGAGGTCGCCGTCGTTGAGGAGGAGGAGTGCGGGCCGCTTGCCGATGGGCTGCTCGATGGTCTGGGGGAGGTCGAGTTCGACGCGGTCGCGGAGGGTGAGGTGGCCGTGGTCGTCGCCGGGGTCCCGGTCGTAGACGCCGACGGCGATGTGGTGGGGGCGGCTGCCGGTGCGGTCGACGGTGAGGGTGTGGGTGCCGTCGGCGGCGCGGGTGACCTTGGGGGTGAGGGTGTCGACGCCGGTGGTGCGGAGCCAGGCGTCGGCCCAGGCGTGGACGTCGCGTTCGGTGGCGCCGGCGAGGTTGTCGATGAAGTCGGCGAGGGTGGCGTTGCCGAAGCGGTGGCGGGTGAAGTGGGCGTTGATGCCGGCGAGGAAGTCCTTCTCGCCGAGCCAGGCGACGAGTTGACGCAGGGCGGAGGCGCCCTTGGCGTAGGAGATGCCGTCGAAGTTGAGGAGGGCTGCGGCGGTGTCGTCGACGTTTTCGGGGGCGACGGGGTGGGTGGAGGGGCGCTGGTCGGCGTCGTAGCCCCAGGCCTTGCGGGCGACGCCGAAGTCGACCCAGGTGTCGGTGAAGCGGGAGGCTTCGGTGAGGGTCTGGTAGCCCATGTACTCGGCGAAGGACTCGTTGAGCCAGATGTCGTCCCACCACTTGAGGGTGACGAGGTCGCCGAACCACATGTGGGCCATCTCGTGGGCGATGACCATGGCGCGGGTCTGGCGTTCGGTGTCGGTGACGGCGGAGCGGTAGACGAACTCGTCGCGGAAGGTGACGAGGCCGGGGTTCTCCATGGCGCCGGCGTTGAACTCGGGGACGAAGGCCTGGTCGTAGGAGTCGAAGGGGTACGGCTCCTCGAACTTGGCGTGGTAGCGGTCGTAGAGGGCGCGGGTGATGTCGAGGATCTCGTCGGCGTCGGTGTCGAGGTGGGGGGCGAGTGAGCGGCGGCAGTGGATGCCGAAGGGCAGGCCGCGGTGCTCGGTGCGGACGGAGTGCCAGGGGCCGGCGGCGACGGCGACGAGGTAGGTGGAGATCGGGGGGGTGGTGGCGGCCCGCCAGGTGCCGTCGTCCTGTCGCCCGGTGATGCCGTTGGCGAGGACGGTCCAGCCTTCGGGGGCGGTGACGGTGAGGTCGAAGACGGCCTTGAGGTCGGGCTGGTCGAAGGCGGCGAAGACGCGCTGGACGTCGTCCATGAAGAGCTGGGTGTAGACGTACGTCTCGCCGTCGGTGGGGTCGGTGAAGCGGTGCATGCCCTCGCCGGTGCGGGAGTAGCGCATGGCGGTGTCGACGCGCAGTTCGTGGGTGCCCGGGGCGAGGCCCTTGAGGGTGAGGCGGTTGCCGTCGAGGGTCCCGGGGTCGAGGGGTTCTCCGTCGAGGGTGACCGAGCGCAGTTCGGCGGGCTTGAGCTCGACGAAGGTGTCCGCGGCCTTCTTCTTCCCCCGTACGGTGAAGTGGATGACGGTACGGGAGTCGAAGGTCTCGTCGCCGCGCGTGAGGTCGAGTGCGATCTCGTAGCGGTGGACGTCGAGGAGCCGAGCACGGGCTTGCGCTTCGTCGCGCGTCAGTACGGACATGAGGGACATGCTGCCTGATGGCCCAGGCGCTGGACAGGGGCGGGCCTGGTACGCGACCTATGTCCGGTCGTGTGCGCCGTGTGTCCGGCCGTATGCGGCCTATGCCCGGTCGTTCGCGCCGTCGTGCTGGGCGGGGACGCGCCCTCGTTCGCGGTGGTCGCGGTCGGTGGCCTTGAGGTTCTCGTGTTCCTTGAGGCGGGCGCGGAGGTCGCGGACCTCGCGTTCCAGGGTGTGGGAGCGGGCGTGGGCGTCGTAGAGGTAGCGGACCTTGGTGCGCAGGGCCCAGGGGTCGACGGGTTTCATGACGAGGTCGGCGACGCCGAGGCGGAAGGCGGTGGAGGTGAGTTCGGCGTCGGGGCCGAAGCCGGTGAGGAGGATGACGGGGATGTGCTGGGTCTGTTCCACGCCGCGCATGTAGCGGACGACGTCGAGGCCGCTGACGCCGGGCATGCGGACGTCGAGGAGGAGCAGGCCGACCTGGCCGCGGAGGACTTCCTTGAGTGCCGCGTCGCCGCTGGTGGCGCGTGCCAGGCGATGGCCCAGCGGGGCGAGGGCGCTCTCCAGGGCGTACAGCGTGTCCTCGTGGTCGTCGACGATGAGGATCCTGGCTTCTGACGACATGACCTCTCACCGCGTGTAGTCGTTCCCTGACAAGGAGTGCTCACGCAGGATGCCCGTCGGCGGGCCGGATGTCACTCCCCCCTGGCCGCCGTGCCGTTCAGGGCGTCGTCCGCGATGCGTTCGTGGTGGCGGATGACCTCGGCGATGATGAAGTTCAGCAGTTTCTCCGCGAACGCCGGGTCCAGCTTGGCACTTGTCGCGAGTCCGCGCAGCCGGTTGATCTGTTGTGCCTCGCGGCCGGGGTCGGCGGGCGGCAGTTGGTGCGCGGCCTTGAGATGGCCGACCCGTTGGGTGCACTTGAAGCGTTCGGCGAGCATGTGCACGACGGCGGCGTCGATGTTGTCGATGCTGTCGCGCAGCCGGGTGAGTTCGTCCCGCACCTCCGCGTCGATCTCGGCGGCCGGGGCGGTCGAGGTGTTCGCGTCCTCGGTGTTGCTGGTGGTCATGGTCGTCACCCTAACGACGCCGTGGCGGGCCGTCCGCGTGGGGCGGTGTTCGGCGGTCGCGCGGGCGACCGGCCGGGCCGGGGCGGGGCGCACGGCCGGGCGGGGCGCGGGTGGGCATCGGCTTAGAGTGGAACGTATCGAGGCGTCTTTGGGGGTACGGACGTGGCGGACGGCGGACCTGTCGAGCACGGCTACCCGCATCTGGAGACCGTGCGGGCGTCGATCACCGCGCTGTACAGGCGGCTGTCCTACGACACGATCCAGCTGTTCGCCACCAGTGTGGCCCCGGTCGACGTGGCGTTCTGCGACAACGACGATCTGCATCTCGGTGCGCAGCGGGTGGCGCGGGAGCTGGTGCGGCACTACCGGCTGCCTCAGGCGCGGATGGTGGTCGGTTTCCGGGAGATGACCCATGCGGCGAGTGTGGAGCTGGCGGCGGGGCCCGAGTACTTCGTCGAGCTCAACGACCGTTTCCGCAGGCACCGGCGGGACATCGGGGCGGCTCTCGCGCACGAGGTGATGCATGTGTATCTGCACCGGCTCGGGCTGTCCTTCCCCGGTACCCGGGAGAACGAGATCCTCACGGACACGGCGGCGACGTATCTGGGGGCGGGGTGGCTGCTGCTGGACGCGTACCGGGAGGATGCCGCGTCGTCGCAGAAGCTGGGGTATCTGACGCCGGAGGAGTTCGGGTACGTGCTGGCCAAGCGGGCGCAGGTGTTCGGGGAGGATCCTTCGGTGTGGTTCACCAGCGCCCAGGCGTACACCGCGTTCGCCGAGGGCCGGGTGCGGGCCCTGCGGGACGAGCGGCAGCCGCCGCTGACGGCGGCGGGGTGGGCGGGTCGGCGGCGGTACGCGCGTGACCGGCGCCATGCGCAGGACGACCCGCGGTCGGCCTCGCCGCCCGAGGGGGTGCCGTATGTGTTCTCGCCCGAGGAGCGGGGGGCGAGGCGCGGGGCGTTGCGGGTGTCGTTCCCCTGTCCGACGTGTCATCAGCGGATCCGGGTCCCGGTGCGGGGGAGGGTGCGGGCTCGGTGTGGATTGTGCCGGACGGTGCTGGAGTGCGACACGTAGGTTCTGGGGGCGCGGGGGCGCGGGGGCGCGGGGGCGCGGGGGCGCGGGGGCGCGGGGGCGCGGGGGCGCGGGGGCGCGGTAGGGGCGGGGGCGTGGAAGGGGCGGATTGGGTCGGTGCGTCGGCGGGTGCGGGTGGGTGGGTGGGTGGGGGCTTGGCGCGTAGTTCCCCGCGCCCCTTCGAGGCCCCGGCCCCGGCCCCGGTCATGAGGCGCCGTACACCGGGCGTGGCCTCTCCGCCTCCGCCAGGAGTTTGCGTACGGTCTCTCCCGCCTCCCCCGGGGTGCGGCGGGCACCCTTGTCCTCGGTCGGGCCCGGGGACCAGCCCTCCATGACGGTGATGCGGCCCGCCTCCGTCTCGAAGACGCGGCCGGTGACGCCGTCGCTGGCCGCGGACCCCAGCCAGACCACCAGGGGTGAGACGTTCTCGGGGGCCATGGCGTCGAAGCCGGTGCCCGGCGCGGTCATCGTCTCGGCGAAGACCGTCTCGGTCATCCTGGTGCGGGCCGCCGGGGCGATGGCGTTGACCTGGACGCCGTAGCGGGCGAGTTCGGCGGCGGCCACGAGGGTGAGGCCGACGATGCCGGCCTTGGCGGCGCTGTAGTTGCCCTGGCCGAGCGAGCCCAGCAGACCCGCGCCGCTGCTGGTGTTGATGATCCTGGCGGTGGGTGTGCGGCCGGCCTTGGCCTCGGCGCGCCAGTGGCCGGCGGCGTGCTTGAGGGGAAGGAAGTGGCCCTTGAGGTGGACGCGGAGGACGGCGTCCCAGTCCTCCTCGTCGAGGTTGACGAGCATGCGGTCGCGGAGGAAACCGGCGTTGTTGACGAGGGTGTCGAGGCGGCCGTAGGTGTCCAGGGCGGTGCGGACGAGGGAGGCGGCGCCGTCGGTGGTGGCGATGTCCCCGCCGTGCGCGACCGCTTCCCCTCCCCGGGCACGGATCTCCTCGGCGACCCGGGCGGCCGGGCTGTCGGGGCCTGGCGTGCCGTCGAGCCCGACTCCGAGGTCGTTGACGACCACCCGGGCGCCCTCGGCGGCGTACGCGAGCGCGTGCGCCCGCCCGAGCCCTCGCCCGGCGCCGGTCACGACCACGACACGCCCTTCGCAGAGCGGGTGCGCGCTGCTGGTCACGCTCATCACGGTTCGCCTTCCTCGTCGTCCTGGTGGGGGGTGGGGTTGCGGGACGGGGGCCGCGCCCCGTCGGTCGTCGCCGCGTCCAGGAAGGCCGGGCGTTCGCCGCCGCCGTGGACGTGGAGGGAGGCTCCGGTGATGTAGGCGGCGGCGTCGGAGGCGAGGAAGACCGCCGCGTCGCCGATGTCGGAGGGGGTGGCGAGCCGGCCGAGGGGGACCGTGCGGGCCACGGCGGCGATGCCCTGCTCGTCCCCGTAGTGGAGGTGCGAGAGTTCCGTGCGGACCATGCCGAGGACGAGGGTGTTGACCCGGATCTCCGGGGCCCACTCCACCGCCATGGAGCGGGCCAGGTGTTCCAGACCGGCCTTGGCCGCGCCGTAGGCGGCCGAGCCGGGCGAGGGTCGGCTCCCGCTCACGCTGCCGATCATCACGATCGCGCCCCGGGCCCGCCGCAGGTGTGCGTACGCGGCGAGGGAGACGGTCAGCGGGGCGGTGAGGTTGAGTTCGAGGACGCGGGCGTGGCGGCGCGCGTCGGCCTCGGCGAGTGTGCGGTGGGGGGTGCCGCCGGCGTTGTTGACGAGGACGTCCACGCGGGGCAGTTCGGCGAAGAAGCGGTGCGCGGCGTCCGGGTCCCGGACGTCCAGGGGTATGAACTCGACTCTCTTGAGCGGGACTTCGGGCGGGCGGCGGGCACAGGTGACGACCTCGGCGCCGGCTTCGGCGAAGGCGCGGGCGATGCCGGCCCCGACACCGCGCGTGCCCCCGGTGACGACGGCGAGCTTCCCGTTGAGCCGCATCCGCTGCTACCTTCCACCCAAGAGACGTACCTAACAAACGTTAGGTGGAAGGTAGCTGATGCGCCGATGAGTGTCTCCACCTCGTCCCCGGAAAAGGGGATTTCCGTCGTCACGGTCGACTACCCGCCGGTGAACGCGCTGCCGGTGCGCGGCTGGTTCGAACTGGCCGACGCCGTGCGCGACGCGGGCCGCGATCCGGAGGTCCGGTGTGTGGTGCTGGCGGCCGAGGGGCGCGGATTCAACGCCGGCGTCGACATCAAGGAGATCCAGGCGGCGGGCCGCGACGCGCTGCTCGGCGCCAACCAGGGCTGCGCGGCGGCCTTCGCCGCCGTGTACGAGTGCGAGGTGCCGGTGGTCGCCGCCGTGCAGGGCTTCTGCCTGGGCGGCGGTATCGGGCTGGTGGGCAACGCGGACGCGATCGTCGCCGGTGAGGACGCGGTCTTCGGACTGCCCGAGCTGGACCGGGGCGCGCTGGGCGCGGCGACGCATCTGGCGCGGCTCGTGCCCCAGCATCTGATGCGGGCGCTGTACTACACCTCGCGTACGGCGACGGCCGCCGAGCTGCGGGCGCACGGCTCGGTGTGGCGGGTGGTCCCGCCCCCGGAACTGCCGGGCGCGGCACTGGAGTTGGCGCGGGAGATCGCCGCGAAGGACGGCCGGCTGCTCCGGCTCGCCAAGGCCGCCATCAACGGCATCGACCCGGTCGACGTCCGCCGCAGCTACCGCTTCGAGCAGGGCTTCACCTTCGAGGCGAACCTCAGCGGGGTGGCCGACGAGGTCCGCGCCGGCTTCGGGAGGGCCGGGGCGCGCGGGCGGGTCACGGGAAGCGACGGCGTTCAGGAGGAGCCGGGTGAGTGACAAGACGATGACCGCCGACGAGGCCGTCGCGCGGCTGTCGAGCGGGATGACCCTCGGCATCGGCGGCTGGGGCTCGCGCCGTAAGCCGATGGCCCTGGTGAGAGCGCTGCTCCGGTCCGGGATCACCGATCTGACCGTCGTCTCGTACGGCGGCCCGGACGTGGGCATGCTCGCCGCCGCCGGACGGGTGCGGAAACTGGTCGCCGCCTTCGCCACGCTCGACTCCATCCCCCTCGAACCGCACTACCGCGCGGCGCGCGAGCGGGGCGCGTTCGAGCTGATGGAGGTCGACGAGGCGATGTTCATGTGGGGGCTGCGGGCCGCCGCGCACCGGCTGCCCTTCCTGCCGGTGCGGGCGGGCATCGGCTCGGACGTGATGCGGGTCAACCCCGGCCTCAGGACGGTCACGTCGCCGTACGAGGACGGGGAGACCTTCGTCGCCATGCCGGCACTGCGTCTGGACGCCGCGTTCGTGCACGTCAACCGGGCCGACCGGCAGGGCAACGGCCAGTACCTGGGTCCCGACCCCTACTTCGACGACCTCTTCTGCGAGGCCGCCGACACGGCGTACGTCTCCTGCGAACGGATCGTGGACACGGCCGAGTTGACGAAGGACGCCCCGCCCCAGTCGCTGCTGGTCGGCCGCCATGTGGTGACCGGCGTGATCGAGGCCCCGAACGGGGCGCACTTCACCTCCTGCGCCCCCGACCACGACCGGGACGAGGCCTTCCAGAGGATGTACGCGAGCACCCCGTGGGCGGAGTTCGCCGAACGGTTCCTGACCGGTGACGAGCCCGCCTACCAGTCGGCCGTGCGGGCGTGGCACAGGGAGGAGACGTGAGCGCGGCAGCCGTGAGCGGCGCGACGCGCGCCGAGTACTGCGTGATCGCCTGTGCCGAGGCGTGGCGCGGTGCCGGGGAGATCCTCGCCAGTCCGATGGGGCTCGTTCCGTCCCTGGGCGCGCGCCTCGCCAGGCGGACGTTCTCGCCGGACCTGCTGCTGACCGACGGAGAGGCGCTGCTCGTCGGCCTGGACGGCACCGTCGAGGGGTGGCTGCCCTACCGGCGGCACCTGGCCCTGGTCACCGGCGGCCGTCGGCACGTGATGATGGGCGCGAGCCAGATCGACCGGTACGGCAACCAGAACATCAGCTGTGTCGGCGACTGGGAGCGGCCGAGGCGGCAGCTGCTCGGAGTGCGGGGAGCGCCGGTCAACACCCTGAACAACCCGACCAGTTACTGGATCCCGCGGCACTCCCGGCGGGTCTTCGTGGAGAAGGTCGACATGGTGTGCGGGGTCGGCTACGACCGGGTGGCCCTGCATCCGGCCGCCGCCCGCTTCCACCACCTCCCGCGGGTCGTGTCCGACCTCGGGGTCTTCGACTTCGCTACCCCCGACCACACGATGCGGCTGGTGTCGCTGCACCCCGGGGTCACGGTGGAGCAGGTGGCGGAGGCGACGGGCTTCGTGCTCACCGTCCCGGACGAGGTGCCGTACACCCGTGAGCCGACCGGGGAGGAGCTGCGGCTGATCCGCGAGGTGATCGACCCCGGGAACACGCGGGCGCGGGAGGTGGCCGGCTGATGGAGACGGCTCTGACCCGGCTCGTCGGCGTCCGCCGGCCGATCGTGCAGACCGGGATGGGCTGGGTGGCCGGCCCCCGGCTGGTCTCCGCGGCGGCGAACGCGGGGGCACTCGGCGTGCTGGCCTCGGCGACCATGACGACCGGGCAGCTCCGGGCCGCCGTGCGGGAGGTGAGGTCCCGTACGGGCGGGGCGCCGTTCGGGGTGAATCTGCGGGCCGACGCGGGGGACGCGCGGGAGCGGGTGCGGATCATCGTCGAGGAGGGCGTGCGTGTGGCGTCGTTCGCGCTGGCGCCGTCGCGGGAGCTGATCACCGAGCTGAAGGACGCGGGGGTGGTCGTGATCCCGTCGGTGGGTGCCCGGCGGCACGCCGAGAAGGTGGCGGCCTGGGGCGCGGACGCCGTGGTCGTCCAGGGCGGCGAGGGCGGCGGGCACACCGGGGAGGTGGCGACGACCGTCCTGCTGCCGCAGGTCGTGGACGCCGTCGACATCCCCGTCGTGGCCGCCGGGGGCTTCCACGACGGGCGCGGGCTGGTGGCCGCGCTGGCGTACGGGGCGGCGGGGGTGGCGATGGGCACCCGGTTCCTGCTCACCTCGGACTCGACGGTGCCCGACGCGGTGAAGGCCCGCTATCTGGCCGCGACGGTCAGGGACGTCACCGTCACCAGGGCCGTGGACGGGCTGCCGCACCGGATGCTGCGTACGGAGCTCGTGAGCGCGCTGGAGGCGTCCGGCCGGGCGCGCGCCCTGGTGCGCGCCGTGCGCCACGCGGCGGGCTTCCGCCGGCTCTCCGGGCTGACCTGGCGGCGTATGGTCCGCGACGGCCTCGCCATGCGGCACGGCAAGGACCTCACCTGGAGTCAGGTCCTTCTCGCCGCCAACACACCGGTGCTGCTCAGGTCCGCGATGGTCGACGGCCGTACGGACCTCGGGGTGATGGCGGCCGGGCAGGTCGCCGGGGTGATCGACGACCTGCCGTCGTGCGCGGAGCTGGTGGACCGGATCATGAAGGAGGCCGAGGAGACGCTGACGTCCTTGGGGCGGCTCGACGCCCGACGGTGACCGTCACGGCCGACCCAGGTCCCGGCCCTTCCCCCCCACCGCCGCACGCCGACCGTCGTGGCGGCCGCCCGGCGACCGTCACAGCCGCCGGGGCCCGCCTCCCCTCACCCCCGCACGCCGACCGTCACAGCCGCTCGATGATCGTCACGTTCGCCTGCCCGCCGCCCTCGCACATCGTCTGGAGGCCGTAGCGGCCGCCCGTGCGCTCCAGTTCGTGCAGGAGGGTCGTCATGAGCTTGGCGCCGGTCGCGCCCAGCGGGTGGCCGAGGGCGATCGCGCCCCCGTTGACGTTGACCTTCTCAGGATCGGCGCCCGTCTCCTTCAGCCAGGCGAGGACGACCGGCGCGAAGGCCTCGTTGATCTCGACCAGGTCGATGGCGTCGAGGGTGAGGCCGGACTTCTTCAGGGCGTACGCCGTCGCCGGTATGGGCGCGGTGAGCATGCGGATGGGGTCCTCGCCGCGCACGGAGAGGTGGTGCACGCGGGCGCGCGGGGTCAGCCCGTGCTCCCGTACGGCGCGTTCGGAGGCGATAAGGAGTGCGGCGGCGCCGTCGGAGACCTGGGAGGAGCAGGCGGCCGTGACCGTGCCGCCCTCGATGACCGGCTTCAGGGCGGCCATCTTCTCCAGGGAGGTGTCCCGGCGCGGTCCCTCGTCGACGGTGACGTCCCCGTACGGGACGGTCTCGCGCGCGAAGCGGCCCTCGTCCACGGCCCGCACCGCCCGCCGGTGGGAGCGCAGGGCGTACTCCTCCTGGTCGCGGCGGCCGATGCCCCACTTCGCGGCGATCATCTCGGCGCCCGCGAACTGGTTCACCGGCCGGTCCCCGTACCGCGCCCGCCATCCCTCGCTGCCCGCGAAGGGCCCGTCGGTGAGACCGAGGGGGACGGCGGCCTGCCGGGAGGCGAAGGCGATGGGGATCATCGTCATGTTCTGCACGCCGCCCGCGACCACCAGGTCCTGGGTGCCGGAGAGCACTCCTTGCGCGGCGAAGTGCACGGCCTGCTGCGAGGATCCGCACTGCCGGTCGACGGTCGTACCGGGCACCTCCTCGGGCAGGCCGGCGGCCAGCCAGCTGGTCCGCGCGATGTCTCCGGCCTGCGGTCCGACGGTGTCGAGGCAGCCGAAGACGACGTCCTCCACGGCGGCGGGGTCCACGCCCGCGCGTGCGACGAGCGCTTTCAGGGCGTGCGCGCCGAGGTCGGCCGGATGGACCCGGCCGAGCCCTCCCCCGCGCCGCCCGACGGGCGTGCGGACCGCTTCGACGATGTAGGCCTCGGCCATGTCGGCTCCCTCGGTGTCAGAGGACGTTCAGGTCACGTACCGCTCTCCCGTACGGCGATCCCGTCCAGGACCATGGACAGGTACTGTCGGGCGATCTCCTCCGGGCCGTACTGTCCGCCGGACCGGTACCAGGACGCGGCGACCCAGACCGTGTCGCGCACGAACCGGTAGGTGACCCTCGTGTCGAGGTCGGCCCGGAACTCTCCCTGCGCGACCCCGCTCTCCAGCGTGGTCAGCCACGCCTTCTCGAACTTGGTCTGCGACTGCTCCAGGAAGAGGAACCGCGCTTCCCGGGCGATCAGCTGCTTCGCCTCGTTCTGGTAGATCCGGACGGCGTCGCAGTGCCGGCCGATCGCC
Organism: Streptomyces sp. NPDC057438; assembly: GCF_042802995.1. Classification (NCBI taxonomy): domain Bacteria; kingdom Bacillati; phylum Actinomycetota; class Actinomycetes; order Kitasatosporales; family Streptomycetaceae; genus Streptomyces; species Streptomyces sp. NPDC057438. The sequence continues at coordinate 52,821 of NZ_JBHVDD010000040.1, read as the reverse complement.
CGGAAGGACTCCGTGACCAGCGCTTCGAAGGTCTCCCGGGGGCCCGTTCCGGCGTCCAGGACGGCGTCGTAGCGCTCCCAGAGTTCGTCGAGGAAGGTCCGCAGGATCTCCTCCAGCATCGCGTCCTTGGACGCGAAGTAGTAGTAGAGGCTGCCCGCGAGCATGCCCGCGTCGTCCGCGATCCGGCGCACGGTGGTGGCGTTGTACCCCTGGTCGGCGAAGACCTGGGCGGCCGTGTCGAGGAGCTCACGGCGGCGGGCGAGCCCGGCGGCGGGCACCTGCGGGTTGTTCTTCTTGGTCGGCACGTTGCTCGTTGTCCTCAGGGGTGCTGGTTGCTGACGGAGACGATCTCGCCCGTCATGTACGAGGAGTAGCCGGACGCGAGGAACACGATCACGTTGGCCACCTCCCAGGGTTCGGCGTACCGCCCGAAGGCCTCCCGCGCGGTCAGTTCGGCCAGCAGTTCGGGGGTCGTGACCTTCACCAGGTGCGGGTGCATGGCGAGGCTGGGGGACACGGCGTTGACCCGGACCCCGTAGTCGGCCGCCTCGATGGCCGCGCACCTGGTCAGCGCCATCACGCCCGCCTTGGCCGCAGCGTAGTGCGCCTGGCCGGCCTGGGCGCGCCAGCCGACGACGGAGGCGTTGTTGACGATCACCCCGCCACGGCCCGCACCGCCCCCACCGGCTTCCCGCATCAGCCGCAGGGCGGCCCTCGTGCACCGGAACGTGCCGTTCAGTGTCACGTCCAGCACCTTGGACCACTGCTCGTCCGTCATGTCGGCGACATCCGCCGTGCCGCCGAGACCCGCGTTGTTGACGACGATGTCGAGCCGCCCGTGCAGCCGGGCGCCCGCCTCGAACAGGGCCCGCACCTGGTCGTCGTCGGTGACGTCGCACGGCACCGCCGTGACGGACTCCTTACCGAACTCGGCGGTCAGCTCGGCCCTGAACTCCTTGAGCCTGCGCGTGTGGGCGTCACTGATCAGCACGCGCGCGCCCCCCTCCAGGAAGCGCCGGGCGGTCGCTCCGCCGATGCCCGCGCCGGCCGCGGCGGTGATGACGGCGGTGCGGCCGGCGAGGAGGGCGTGGGCCGGGGGGCACGTCGGGGGGTCGACGTTCGTCATGGGGGCACGCTAACCTACCAAACACTTGTTAGGGAAGGCCGAGTGTTCGTCCGGCACGCCGACCGCGCGTTCGCCGGATCGGCCGGACGCTCGTCGGACCCGCACCCTCCACCCCCGGTCAGGCAAAGAGGCGCGCTCCCATGGACCTCACCCCCTCCCCCGCCGACGAAGCCTTCCGCGCCGAGGCCCGCGCCTGGCTGCGCGACCGTGTCCCGGCCGAGCCGCTGCCCTCCCTGGAGACGGCGGAGGGCTTCGCCGCCCACCGCGCCTGGGAGGCCGAACTGGCCGCCGGCCGCTGGTCGGTGGTCGACTGGCCGGCCGCGTACGGCGGCCGTGACGCGGGCCTGCTGCGCAGGCTGGCCTTCGAGGAGGAGTACTCCGCGGCGGGCGCCCCGGGCCGCGTCGGCCAGAACGGCGTCAGCCTCCTCGCCCCGACCCTCTTCGACCACGGCACTCCCGAGCAGCGGGCCCGCGTCCTGCCCCCGATGGCCTCGGGCGAGGTGGTGTGGGCACAGGCCTGGTCGGAGCCCGAGGCCGGGTCCGACCTCGCCTCGCTCACCTCCAGGGCCCGGCGCACGGACGGGGGCTGGCTGCTGACCGGCCAGAAGACCTGGTCGTCGCGGGCCGCCTTCGCGGACCGGGCGTTCGGCCTGTTCCGCAGCGAGCCGGGCGCCCCCAGACCCCACCAGGGCCTGACGTATCTGATGTTCGACCTGCGCGCGCCCGGGGTGACCGTCCGCCCGATAGGCCGCCTGGACGGCAGGCCCGCCTTCGCCGAACTCTTCCTCGACGACGTGTTCGTGCCGGACGAGGACGTCATCGGCGAGCCCGGCCAGGGCTGGCGCATCGCCATGTCCACCGCCGGCAACGAACGCGGGCTGACGCTCCGCCCGCCGGGGCGCTTCCTCGCCTCCGCGGACCGGCTGCTCGGCCTCTGGCACGCCCAGGGCAGCCCGGCGTCCGCCCATGACCGGGTGGCGGACGCGCTGATCGGCGCCCGCGCCTACCAACTCTTCACCTGGGCGGCCGCCTCCCGCTTCCTGGAGGGCACCCCGGTCGGCCCCGAGTCCAGCCTGAACAAGGTCTTCTGGTCCGAGTACGACCTGGCCCTGCACGAGACGGCACTGGACCTGCTCGGCGAGGAGGGCGGGGCGGCGGACAGCCACTGGGCGGAGGGCTATGTCTTCGCCCTGGCCGGCCCGATCTACGCCGGCACCAACGAGATCCAGCGCGACATCATCGCCGAGCGCCTCCTCGGCCTGCCGAAGGGCCGCCGCTGATGGGCGGCCCCAGCCTGAAGGGCCACCGCTGATGCGTTTCCTCCTGGACACCGAGCAGCGGGCGTTCGCCCGGTCGCTGGACGCCATGCTGACGGCGGCGGACACCCCGAAGGCCGTACGGGCCTGGGGGCGGGGCGAGCACCGGGCCGGGCGGGCGCTGTGGTCCCGCCTCGCGGAGGCGGGCGTCTTCGCGCTGGCGGCATCCGAGGCGTACGAGGGCGTCGGCCCCCTCCCCGTGGAGCTGGCCGTCGCCTTCGTGGAGCTGGGGCGGCACGCGGTGCCGGGCCCCCTCGTGGAGACGGTCACGGCGGCGGTCCTGCTGGCCGGCCTGGAGGACCCGGGCCCGGCCGAGCGCCTGCTCCCGGCGCTGCTGTCCGGCGAGGAGATGGCCACGGTGGCGCCGTCACCGGAGGCGTACGCGCTGGACGGGGACGCGGCGGCCATCCACCTGTCGCTCGACCCGGGCCGGGGCGAGCTGCGCCTGCGCCCCGGTCACGGACCCGTGCGGCCCTGTCTTGACCCGGCCCGCCGCCCGACCCCGCTCTCCCCGGGCGGCGAACTCCTCGCGACCGACCCGTCCGGCCTCGCCCGGGCCCTCGTCTGGGCCCGGCTCGCGGTGGCCGCGCAGGCCCTCGGTGTCGGCCTGGCGCTCCTGGACAGGACGGTGGCGTACGTCCGGCAGCGCACCCAGTTCGGCGTGCCCGTCGGTTCGTTCCAGGCGGTGAAGCACCGGCTGGCGGACGCGAAGGTGGCCCTGGAGTTCGCGCGTCCGCTGGTCTTCGGAGCGGCGGTCACGCTGGACCCGGCGGACGCGGCGGCCGCCAAGGTGACGGCGTGCGAGGCGGCGTACACGACCGCGCGCACGGCGCTGCAGCTGCACGGCGCGATCGGTTACACGGCGGAGTACGACCTGTCGCTCTGGCTGACCAGGGCCCGGGCGCTGCGGACGGCGTGGGGCACCCCCGCCGAGTGCCGCGCCGCCGTGCTCAGCGGCGGTGGCCGCCGCTGATCCCCCGGCCGCGCCCTCGGGCGACGATGCCCTCGGCCCGGGCCGCCGCCAGCCACCGCGGGAACTCCCCCACCAGCCGGTCGTACAGCTCGGCGTCGGACACGGCCCGCGGGTCCCGGCCGGCGTGGAAGAAGCCGGCGTTGTCGACGACCCGTTTCCCCGGCACGGCCAGATCGTCGAGCCGCCGCAGGAAGTCGAACTGCTTGCCGCCGGGGTCGCCGAAGCCGATGAACTGCCAGAAGAGGGGGAGCCGGGCGGCCTTGCACATGTACCGTTCGGCGGCGAGCCTGCTGGTGGGCCCGCCGTCGGTCTGGAACACCACGAAGGCCGGGTCCTCTGCTCCGCGGTCGAGGTAGTGGTCGATGACGGCGTCCATGGCCAGGTGGTAGTCGGTCTTCCCCATGTGGCCGAGGCCGGACACGATGCGGTCGATCCGGCCGTGGTGGTCGGCGAGAGAGATCTCCGTGACCGCGTCGACCCCGGTGGAGAAGAAGACGACGGGCACGGTGCCGTCGTCGTCGAGCTGCGCGGACAGTCCGAGCACCCGGTCGGCGAGGGCCTGCACACTGCCGTCCTTGTAGTAGGGCCGCATGGAGCCGCTGTGGTCGATCACGAGATGGACGGCGGCCCGCTGCCCCCGGAGCCCGTGCCGGTCGAGGGAGTCCCCGGCCGCCTTGTAGAGGTTCACGAGCGCGGGGGCGGTCTCCATCATCTTGGTGAGACTGATCGCGGACATTCGGCGGTCCTCCTGACCCAGGGCTCTGCGGCAGCCCCGAGGTTAGGGCACTCCCCCTGTCCCCTCCGCCCTGATCGTTCGCTACTTTGTTCGCCGCCGTCCTCACCGGCTCGTCATCAGCCCCGCATCCCCAAGGAGCCGGCCGTGGAACCCGAGTCCCCGTCGTCGTCCGAGCCCGCCGTCACCACCTGCTACCGCCACCCGAAAGTGGAGTCGTACGTCCGCTGCACGCGCTGCGAGCGGTTCATCTGCCCGGACTGCATGCGGGACGCGGCCGTGGGCCACCAGTGCCCGGAGTGCGTGAAGGAGGGCGCGCGAACCGTCCGGCAGGCCCGCACCGCCTTCGGGGGCCGGATCTCGGCCGTCCCGCTGGTGACGTACGCCCTGATCGGTCTGAACGTCGTCGCCTACGTCGCCGAACTGCTCCGTGAACAGGTCGTGGACGACTTCGCGATGCTGGGCCGGGGGCTGCTCGGCCCGGACGGGCTGCAGTACGTCTGGCAGAGCGCCTACCCGTCCGACTTCCGCCTGGAAGGCGTGATCGACGGCGAGTGGTACCGCCTCCTGACCGGCGCCTTCCTCCATCTCCCACCCACCGAGGGCACGTTCGGCATCCTGCACATCGTGATGAACATGGTCACGCTGTGGAACGTCGGCAGGATCGTCGAGGCCCAGCTCGGCCGCGCCCGCTACCTCGCCCTCTATCTCCTGTCCGCCCTCGGCGGCTCCGTGCTGGTCCTCCTCCTGGCCCCCGACACCAGTACGGTCGGCGCCTCCGGCGCGATCTTCGGCCTGTGCACCGCGTACTACGTGCTGGCCCGTCGTCTCGGCGCCGACCCGGCGGGCATCAACCGCTTCATGGCGGGCCTGCTGATCTGGCTGGTCATCTCGGCGGTCGTGACGTCCTGGCAGGGACACCTCGGCGGCCTGCTGACCGGCGGCCTGATCGCCCTGGGCCTCGCGTACGCGCCTCGGGACCGGCGGAGGGTGCTGGTGCAGGCGGGGACCTGCGCGGCGACGGCGGCCCTGCTGGTGGTGCTGGCGCTCGCCAAGGCCGCGCAGATGACGACCTGAACCGGCCGCGAGCAATGGGGGCCCGCTCCCGACGTGCGACGGCGCCTGCCCAGTCGTCCGGTCGGGGACTGGCGGGCAGGCGCCGTCTCGGGGGGTCTGGGGGGAGTACCCCCAGATGACCCGCCCGTACGCCGTTGTACGGGACGTCTGTCGGCCCGGCGGGCCGGAGGTGGGTCGGGTGTGGGTCAGACCATGAGCGAGCGGTCCGTCGGACGGATCGGGGCCGGCAGTTCGCTCGCGCCGGTCAGGAAGCGGTCGCAGCCCCGGGCCGCCGAGCGGCCCTCGGCGATCGCCCAGACGATGAGCGACTGACCGCGGCCCGCGTCACCGGCCACGAACACCCCGGGCACATTGGTCTGGAAGTCGGCGTCGCGGGCGATGTTGCCGCGCTCGTCGAGGTCCAGGCCGAACTGGTCCACGAGACCGTTCTCGCGGTCCGTGCCGGTGAAGCCCATGGCCAGCGTCACCAACTGGGCGGGGATCTTGCGCTCGGTGCCCGGCTTCGGGGTCAGCCTGCCGTCGATGAACTCGACCTCGGTGAGGTGCAGGAACTGGACGTTGCCGTCCTCGTCGCCCTCGAAGTGGGTGGTGGACACGGAGTAGACCCGCTCGCCGCCCTCCTCGTGCGCCGAGGTGACCTTGTAGAGCATCGGGAAGGTCGGCCACGGCTGGTTCGGGGCACGGTCCTCGCCCGGCTGCGGCATGATCTCCAGCTGGGTGACCGAGGCCGCGCCCTGGCGGTGGGCGGTGCCCACGCAGTCCGCGCCCGTGTCGCCGCCGCCGATGACCACGACGTGCTTGCCCTCGGCCGTGATGGGGGGCGTCACGAAGTCGCCCTCCTGGACCTTGTTGGCCAGCGGCAGGTACTCCATGGCCTGGTGGATGCCGTTCAGCTCACGGCCGGGGACCGGGAGGTCACGGGCGGTGGTGGCGCCCGCGGCGATGACGACGGCGTCGTACCGCTTCTTCAGGTCCGTGGCCTTGAGGTCACGGCCGATCTCGATGCCCGTACGGAAGCGGGTGCCCTCCGCGCGCATCTGCTCGATACGGCGGTTGATGTGCCGCTTCTCCATCTTGAACTCGGGGATGCCGTAGCGCAGCAGGCCACCGACGCGGTCCGCGCGCTCGTACACCGCGACCGTGTGACCGGCCCGCGTCAGCTGCTGCGCGGCGGCCAGGCCCGCCGGGCCGGAGCCGATGACCGCGACCGTCTTGCCGGACAGCCGCTCCGGGGCCTGGGCCGCGACGTCGCCGCTGTCCCACGCCTTGTCGATGATGGAGACCTCGACGTTCTTGATGGTGACGGCCGGCTGGTTGATGCCGAGCACGCACGCCGACTCGCACGGGGCCGGGCACAGCCGCCCGGTGAACTCCGGGAAGTTGTTCGTGGCGTGCAGCCGCTCCGACGCCGCCGCCCAGTCCTCACGGTAGGCGTAGTCGTTCCACTCGGGGATGAGGTTCCCGAGCGGACAGCCGTTGTGACAGAACGGGATGCCGCAGTCCATGCAGCGGGAGGCCTGCTTCGAGATGATCGGGAGCAGCGAGCCCGGGACGTAGACCTCGTTCCAGTCCTTCAGGCGTACGTCGACGGGGCGGGACTTGGCGACCTCGCGCCCGTGGTTCAGAAAGCCCTTCGGGTCAGCCATTGATCGCCGCCTCCATCATCTTCTCGGTGATCTCGGTCTCGGAGAGACCGGCCTGCTCGGCGGCGGCCTTGGCGGCGAGCACTGCCTTGTACGTGCTGGGGATGATCTTGCTGAAGCGCGCCACGGCGACGGGCCAGTCGGCGAGCAGCTTCTCGGCGACCGTGGAGCCGGTCTCCTCGGCGTGGCGGCGCACCACGTCGTGCAGCCACTGCTTGTCGGTGTCGTCGAGGGCCTCGACGGCGCCCAGGTTGCCGACGTTGACGTTGTCGCGGTCCAGGTCGATGACGTAGGCGATGCCGCCGGACATACCGGCCGCGAAGTTGCGGCCCGTCTCGCCGAGGACGACCGCGTGGCCGCCGGTCATGTACTCGCAGCCGTGGTCGCCCACGCCCTCGGACACCACCAGGGCGCCGGAGTTGCGGACACAGAATCGCTCGCCCGTCCGGCCGCGCAGGAACAGCTCGCCGCCGGTGGCGCCGTAGGCGATGGTGTTGCCCGCGATGGTGGAGTACTCGGCGAGGTGGTCGGCGCCCCGGTCGGGACGGACGATCACCCGGCCGCCGGAAAGGCCCTTGCCGACGTAGTCGTTGGCGTCGCCCTCCAGGCGCAGCGTGACGCCGCGCGGGAGGAAGGCGCCGAAGGACTGGCCGGCCGAGCCGGTGAAGGTGATGTCGATGGTGTCGTCGGGCAGACCGGCCCCGCCGAACTTCTTGGTCACCTCGTGGCCGAGCATGGTGCCGACCGTGCGGTTGATGTTGCGGACCTTGACCTGGGCGCGGACCGGCTGGGCGTCGGTCGCGTCGTTCGCGGCCAGCGCGTCGGCGGCGAGCTTGATCAGCTCGTTGTCGAGCGCCTTCTCCAGGCCGTGGTCCTGCTCGATCAGCTGGTGGCGGACGGCGCCCTCGGGCAGTGCGGGCACGTGGAACAGCGGTTCCAGGTCCAGGCCCTGCGCCTTCCAGTGGTCGACCGCGCGGGTCACGTCGAGCGTCTCGGCGTGGCCGACGGCCTCCTCGATGGAGCGGAAGCCCAGTTCGGCGAGGATCTCGCGGACCTCCTCGGCGATGAACTCGAAGAAGTTCACGACGTACTCGGCCTTGCCGGAGAACCGGTCGCGCAGCGTCGGGTTCTGGGTGGCGATGCCGACCGGGCAGGTGTCCAGGTGGCAGACGCGCATCATGACGCAGCCGGAGACGACCAGCGGCGCGGTCGCGAAGCCGAACTCCTCGGCGCCGAGGAGCGCGGCGATGACGACGTCACGGCCGGTCTTCAGCTGGCCGTCGGTCTGGACGACGATGCGGTCACGCAGGCCGTTGAGCAGCAGCGTCTGCTGGGTCTCGGCGAGGCCGAGCTCCCAGGGGCCGCCCGCGTGCTTCAGCGAGGTGAGCGGCGAGGCGCCCGTACCGCCGTCGTGGCCGGAGATGAGGACGACGTCCGCGTGCGCCTTGGAGACACCGGCGGCGACCGTGCCGACGCCGACCTCGGAGACCAGCTTCACGTGGATCCGCGCCTGCGGGTTCGCGTTCTTCAGGTCGTGGATGAGCTGGGCGAGGTCCTCGATGGAGTAGATGTCGTGGTGCGGCGGCGGGGAGATCAGACCGACACCCGGGGTCGAGTGACGGGTCTTGGCGACCCACGGGTAGACCTTGTGGCCGGGCAGCTGGCCGCCCTCACCGGGCTTGGCGCCCTGGGCCATCTTGATCTGGATGTCGTCCGCGTTGACCAGGTACTCGGAGGTCACGCCGAAGCGGCCGGAGGCGACCTGCTTGATCGACGAACGGCGCGCCGGGTCGTAGAGACGGTCCGGGTCCTCGCCGCCCTCACCGGTGTTGGACTTGCCGCCCAGCTGGTTCATGGCGATGGCGAGCGTCTCGTGCGCCTCGCGGGAGATCGAGCCGTACGACATGGCGCCGGTCGAGAACCGCTTGACGATCTCGGTGACCGGCTCGACCTCGTCGATGGAGATCGGCTGACGGTCGCCGGACTTGAACCCGAACAGGCCGCGCAGCGTCATCAGACGCTCGGACTGCTCGTTCACGCGGTCCGTGTACTTCTTGAAGATGTCGTAACGGCGCGTGCGCGTGGAGTGCTGGAGGCGGAAGACCGTCTCCGGGTCGAACAGGTGCGGCTCGCCCTCGCGGCGCCACTGGTACTCGCCGCCTATCTCCAGGGCGCGGTGGGCCGGCGCGATGCCGCTGGCCGGGTACGCCTTGGCGTGGCGGGCGGCGACCTCCTTGGCGATGACGTCGATGCCGACGCCGCCGATCTTGGTGGCCGTGCCGTTGAAGTACTTCTCGACGAACTCGTCCGCGAGGCCGACGGCCTCGAAGACCTGGGCGCCCCGGTAGGAGGCGACCGTGGAGATGCCCATCTTGGACATGACCTTGAGGACGCCCTTGCCGAGGGCGTAGATCAGGTTGCGGATGGCCTGCTCGGACTCGATGCCGGAGAGGAAGGTGCCGGCGCGGACGAGGTCCTCGACGGTCTCCATCGCCAGGTACGGGTTGACTGCGGCGGCGCCGAAGCCGATGAGCAGGGCGACGTGGTGGACCTCGCGGACGTCACCGGCCTCGACGAGCAGGCCCACCTGGGTGCGCTGCTTGGTGCGGATGAGGTGGTGGTGGACGGCCGCGGTGAGCAGCAGCGACGGGATCGGCGCATGCTCGGCGTCGGAGTGGCGGTCGGACAGGACGATCAGCCGGGCGCCGTTGTCGATGGCGGCGTCGGCCTCGGCGCAGATCTCCTCGATGCGCGCGGCAAGGGAGTCGCCGCCGCCGGAGACCCGGTAGAGACCGGAGAGGGTGGCCGCCTTCATGCCGGGCATGTCGCCGTCGGCGTTGATGTGGATGAGCTTGGCCAGCTCGTCGTTGTCGATCACCGGGAAGGGCAGGGTGACGCTGCGGCACGACGCGGCGGTCGGCTCCAGGATGTTGCCCTCGGGGCCCAGCGAGGAGCGCAGCGAGGTGACGAGTTCCTCGCGGATGGCGTCCAGCGGCGGGTTGGTGACCTGCGCGAACAGCTGGGTGAAGTAGTCGAAGAGCAGCCGCGGGCGCGAGGACAGCGCGGCGATCGGCGAGTCGGTGCCCATGGAGCCGAGCGGCTCGCCGCCGGTCTTGGCCATCGGCGCGAGGATGACGCGCAGCTCTTCCTCGGTGTAGCCGAACGTCTGCTGGCGCCGGGTGACCGAGGCGTGGGTGTGCACGATGTGCTCACGCTCGGGCAGGTCGGACAGCTCGATCTCGCCGGCCTCCAGCCACTCCGCGTACGGGTTCTCCGCGGCGAGCTGGGCCTTGATCTCGTCGTCCTCGATGATGCGGTGCTCGACGGTGTCGACGAGGAACATCCGGCCGGGCTGCAGCCGGCCCTTGCGGACGACCTTGGCGGGGTCGATGTCGAGGACGCCGACCTCGGAGCCGAGGACGACGAGTCCGTCGTCGGTGACCCAGTAGCGGCCGGGGCGCAGACCGTTGCGGTCCAGGACCGCGCCGACCTGACGGCCGTCGGTGAAGGTGACACAGGCCGGGCCGTCCCACGGCTCCATCATCGTGGAGTGGAACTGGTAGAAGGCGCGGCGGGCCGGCTCCATGGAGTCGTGGTTCTCCCACGCCTCCGGGATCATCATCAGCACGGAGTGCGGCAGGGAGCGGCCGCCGAGGTGGAGCAGTTCCAGGACCTCGTCGAAGGACGCCGAGTCGGAGGCGTCCGGCGTACAGATCGGGAAGATCCGGTTCAGGGTCTCCTGACCGCCGAAGAGGTCGGAGGCGAGCTGGGACTCGCGGGCGACCATCCAGTTGCGGTTGCCCTTGACCGTGTTGATCTCGCCGTTGTGCGCGACGAAGCGGTACGGGTGGGCGAGCGGCCACGACGGGAAGGTGTTGGTGGAGAACCGGGAGTGCACGAGCGCGATCGCGGAGGCGAAGCGGCGGTCGGACAGGTCCGGGAAGAAGGGCTCCAGCTGGCCGGTGGTCAGCATGCCCTTGTAGACGATGGTCCGCGCGGACAGCGAGGGGAAGTAGACGTCGACCTCGCGCTCGGCGCGCTTGCGCAGCACGAAGCTCTTGCGGTCGAGGTCGATGCCCGTGGCGGACGCGGCCGATCCGTCGGCGACGAAGACCTGACGGAAGGAGGGCATCGTCGAGCGGGCGGTGGCACCGAGCAGCGCGGGGGCGACGGGCACCTCGCGCCAGCCGAGGACGGTCAGGCCCTCCTCGGCCGCGATGGCCTCGATACGGGCCGCGGCGTCGTCGGCGCCGTGCTCGGGCAGGAAGGCGATGCCGACGGCGTACGCGCCGGCCTCGGGCAGCTCGAACCCGGCCACCTCGCGGAAGAACGCGTCGGGGACCTGCGAGAGGATGCCGGCGCCGTCACCCGAGTCGGGCTCCGAACCGGTCGCCCCTCGGTGCTCCAGGTTGCGCAGAACCGTGAGCGCCTGCTCGACCAGCGCATGGCTCGCCTCGCCGGTGAGGGTGGCCACGAAGCCGACGCCACAGGCGTCGCGCTCGTTGCGGGGGTCGTACATACCCTGCGCAGCAGGGCGAGCATCCATGAAGGACCACTTCTGGCCGTTCGTGGAGTGCTGGGACGGCTGGCGCGGCGTACGCATCGGCTCTCCCGTCGTCGTCATCTGGCATGTGCATGTGCCGAGGGACGACGCTGGCCCTCTGCGTAAGGTGCAAAATTTCGTGCAGGTTACATGATGGAACGGTTCTCGGGAAGCGGATACTACGTCCCAACATGCGGACGCCACGGGCGCGGAGGAGTGCCGCGCACAGTGGCGTGGACAGGCGTCGACTGGCGTGTACTGGGGGGTCGGCCGGACAGATCCGTGTCGGCAGACCGCGGGGCGCAGGAGGCGTCGTCGCCACTGCTCGAGGTGCTTGGCAGGCGTCATTGCCTGCGGCGCTTACGGCTCATGCCCAGCGGTTAAGCGTTCGAAACCGCCTGGTAACGACTACTTATGCGGTCCCGCGCATACGTAGCCATCCGATCCATCATACGGCCGCGCCGATCAGGCTGCCCAGGGCGTACGTCACACCCGCCGCGGCACCCCCGAGGGCGAGCTGGCGCAGACCGCTGAACCACCAGCTCCTGGCCGTCACCCTGGCCACCACCGCCCCGCACCCGAACAGCCCCAGGAGCGCCACCAGCACGGCGGGCCACAGCGCGCCCGCGCCGAGCAGATACGGCAGTACGGGCAGCAGGGCACCCAGGGCGAAGGCACCGAAGCTCGACGCGGCGGCCACGGCCGGCGACGGGAGGTCACCGGGATCGATGCCCAGTTCCTCGCGAGCATGGATCTCCAGGGCCTGCTCAGGATCGCGCGAGAGCTGGCGCGCGACCTCCCGGGCGAGGCCCGCCTCGACGCCGCGGCTCTCGTAGAGCGCGGCCAGCTCCCGCTCCTCGTCCTTGGGGTGCTTGCGCAACTCCCGCCGCTCCACGTCGAGTTCGGCCTCGACGAGCTCCCGCTGGGAGGCCACCGAGGTGTACTCGCCGGCGGCCATGGAGAAGGCCCCGGCGGCGAGCCCCGCGAGCCCGGCGAGGACGACCGCCTCCCGGCCGGCCGAGCCGCCCGCGACACCGGTCATCAGGGCCAGGTTGGACACGAGCCCGTCCATCGCACCGAACACGGCGGGCCGCAGCCAGCCTCCGTTCACGTCCCGGTGGGTGTGGTTGTCGCGGTGCGCCTCGTGCAGCGCGGCCTCGGTGTCGATGATCGCCACGATCGTGCCCCTTTCCTCACGTCGAACGTACGCTCGGAAAATCTCTTCTGCCAGCAAGGAAGGCCGTACTTACCAGGCGATCCACCAGGGGCGGCGACTGTTCGAGAATCCCTGGCCGCTCATTCGTACAGGGCTCTGCACAGATGTCGACCGGGTGACACGTGGGTGTTCCGGCAGCCGGTGGGGCGCCCGGTGTGGCAGAGATCTTCACAGCGAGAGTCTTCGATCCCCACATCGCCGCATCACCGCATCACCGCATCGCCGCATCACCGCATCACCGCATCGCCGCATCACCGCATCGCCGCATCACCGCATCACCGCATCGCCGCATCACCGCATCACCGCATCGCCGCATCTTCCGATCTTCAGAGCGGATCGACCGCCCACGGGCCGGACGTGCCCCGAGGGCCAGACCTGCCCTCAGGGCCAGAGAGGCGCCATATGCCTTCCATCGCCTGCATTCCTTCCGTACCGGCGCCGGGGGACGCCACCGATCTGCGCGAACGGGCCCGCGGGGCCATGCTCGGGCTCGCTGTCGGGGACGCGCTGGGGGCGCCCGCGGAGAACATGAAACCCTCCGAGATCCGCGCGCGCTGGGGGCGCATCACGGGGTACGTGGCCGAGCACCCCTCGGGCACGGACGACACCGAGTACGCCATCTTCTCCGGGCTGCTGCTGGCCCGGCACGGCTCGGCGCTCACCGTCACGCACGTGGAGGCGGCCTGGCACCAGTGGATCGCGGACCGGGACGAGGGCCCGTTCCGGGGCGCCGGCTTCAGCGAACGCGGCACCCTGGAGAACCTCCGCCGGGGCCTCGCCGCGCCGATCTCCGCGCAGCACCGGCACGCCTGGAGCGACGGGCTGGCGATGCGCGCGGCCCCCTTCGGCGTCTTCGCCGCGGGCCGCCCGGCGGAGGCCGCCCGGCTGGTCGCCGTCGACGGCTCGGTCAGCCACGACGGCGAGGGCATCTACGGCGGTCAGGCGGTCGCGGCCGGAGTGGCGGCGGCGATGGCGGGCGCCCCCACCATCTCGGTCGTGGCCTCCGCGCTCGCCGTGATCCCCGACGACTCCTGGACGGCCCGCTCCCTGCGCCGGGCGGTCGCCGTCGCCCACCGCGGTGAACGCGCGGTCCGCTCCGCCGTCGTCATCGGCGGCTATCCCTGGACCGACCTGGCCCCCGAGGCCGTCGCCCTGGCCTTCGGCGCCTACGCGGCGGCCGACGGCGACTTCACCGAGTCGGTGCTGACGGCGGTCAACATGGGCCGCGACGCCGACACGACCGCCGCCGTCGCCGGCGCGCTGGCCGGAGCGACCCGGGGCGCGTCCTCGATCCCCCCGGAGTGGGCGGCGGCCATCGGCCCGGCGCGGGGTAGCTGCCTGCCCTCCATGGCGGGCCACCACGTCCTCGACGTCGCCGAACTCCTGGTCCCCGGCGAGGGCGGCAAATGGGCCACCGGCACGGCCCCCTTCCCTCACGGCGCCCGCCCCCTGCCGACCCGGACCACGCTCACCCCGACCACCCCCGCTCCGGCCGCCTTCACCCCGGCCGCCCCGGCTCCGGCCGCCTTCACCCCGGCCGCTCCCGCTCCTCCGGCCGCCCTCGCCCCGCCCGCCTTCACCCCGGCCGCCCCAACTCCAGCCGCCCCCACCCCGACCGCCTTCACCCCCGCCCCGGCCGACACGACGGAGACCCCGGCATGACCCCACCCACCCCGTGGGACGACACCATCCCCACCGCCCCCTCCGCACCGTACGACGAGCCGCCCCGCAGGAGACCGGCCGCGTCGCGCGCGACCCCGGCGGACAGGGCGGACGCGACGGACAGGACGGACACCGCAGTCACGGCAGTCACGGCAGCCGGCATCAGCGACCCGCGGCCCACGGCGGAGCCGACCGTGACCGAACCCCCGACTCCCACCCCCGCGACGGCGGCCCAAGCGCTCGCCCCCACCCCCTGGAACGTCAGCGAAGCGTCCGCCCCGGCGCGCTCGGCCGCGACCGGTCCTCTCGCCCCCAGGCACTTCGAACCCGCCCGCCCGCTCTCGGCGAAGCCGCTCACCCTCGGAGCCGCGGCCGCCGACGGTGAGGGAGTCCCACAGGGGCCACCCGCACCCGACGACGAAAGTGGCACGGGCGGGGCGGGTGGGGAGACAAAGGCCGAAGGCGGAGCCGAGGCCACGGCACACACCCCCCGCTCCCCCCGCCGTATCGAGGGCCTCCTCCTGGGCCTCGCCGCGGGGGACGCCGCCGGCTGGCCCGCCGCCCGCCACCGGGCCGCCCGCATGCCGGAGTGGACCCGCCGCCTCACCCGCGAACTGGACACCTTCGCCGAGCAGAACGCCACCACCACGCTCCCGGTCCCCATCGCCCTCAACCAACCGCCCGAGCCCCTGCGCCTCGGCCCCTCCGACGACGCGGAATGGGCGGCCTTCGCCGCGGAGGCCCTCCTGCGCGCCGGTGACGCCGCCGCACTCGGCGACCTCAGCCTGGAACGCCGCACCCGCGCCTCCATCGACCTCTCCTGGAACGCCGTGGCCAGCGAGATCGCCGCCGCCGCCGAACGCGCCCCCGAGGTCGAGTCCGCCGTACTCCCCCTGCGCGCCCGCATCTCGGTGCGCGCCGGCCTCGGCAACCTCGCCACCGGCCTGCGCCCGCCCGCCACCGGCCACGACAACCCGCACTACTTCGACGACGCGGCCTGCGTACGCGCCTGCGTGCTCGCCGTGGCCCACCCCGGCGACCCGCGAGGCGCCGCCGATCTCGCCGAGTTCGACGCCCGCTACACCCAGGACGGCGACGGCGTGCACGGCGCACGCGCGATGGCCGCCGCGCTGGCGCTGGCGCTCGCCGGCGCGGAGGTCGACGACTGCACGGCGGCCGCTCTGGCCGAACTCCCCGCCGGGACGGAGATCGGCCGCAACGCCCGCCACGCCCTGGACCTCGCCCACCGCCACAGAGAAGAAGGAACATTCGCTCTGGTACCGCTCCTGGAGCACCAGATCGTCGACCACGTCTACAGCTACGGCATCGCCGCCGCCGAGACCGTCCCCGTGGCACTCGCCCTGGCCACCGCCGCCGAGGGCCGGATCGCCGAGGCCGTCCCCGCCGCCGCCTGCCTCTCCCGCGTCGCCGACTCCGCCCCGGCCCTCGTCGGCGCCCTGACCGGCGCGCTCGGCGGCGGCGCCGCCGTCCCCGCCTCCTGGCGGGACGCCTGCCGCACCCTCTCCGGCTGCGCCCTCCCCCGCCTCACCGGAACCGATCTCGTACACCTCGCCGAACTTCTCGCAACCACGGAACTCGCCGCCCCCGGAGGATGATTCGGGCATGACGCCCTCGAAGGAACCCCCCACCGCGATGAGCCTCGAAGAACGCATCACCGGCGCCCTGGTCGGCGCCGCCGTCGGCGACGCCCTCGGCGGCCCCGTCGAGGGCTACACCCCGGAGCAGATCACCGAACGCCACGGCGGCCGCGTGCACGGCGTCGTCGGCCCCTGGAACGGCGACGACTGGCGCACCGCCCGCCCCATCGCGCCGTACCACAAGGGCGACGGCCACGTCACCGACGACACCCTCATGACCCACGCGCTGGTCCGGGTCTACGACCGCGTACGCGACCACCTGGACGCGTACGCCGTCGCCGAGCACCTGGTGCCGGACATGATGACGACCCCGCGCTGGATCCCCGAACTGGAGGCGGAGGCCCTCCCCCTGCAACGGGTCTTCCTCGCCGAGAAGTGGCTGGTGGCCCGTATTCACTACGGCCACGTCGACCCGCGCGAGGCCGGCACCGGCAACATCGTCAACTGCGGCGCGGCGATGTACATGGCCCCGGTCGGCCTGGTCAACGCGGCCGACCCGCGCGGCGCGTACGCCGAGGCCCTGGACATCGCCGGCGCTCACCAGTCGTCGTACGGCAGGGAGGCGGCGGGCGTGTTCGCGGCGGGGGTCGCGGCGGCGTGCACGCCGGGCGCGACCGCCGAGTCTGTGGTCGAGGCGTGCCTCACCCTGGCGAAGGACGGCACCCGCGCGGCGATCGAGGCCGTGTGCGAAACGGCCGCCCGTCACACGGACTTCGAGTCGGCGCTGCGCCCGCTCCGCGAGGCGGTGACCCCGTTCGACACGGTCGGCCCGGACTACCGCGCCCCCTCCCTGGGCGCCCGCCGCCCCTCCCGCCTCCACTCCATCGAGGAACTCCCCGTCGCCCTGGGCATGTTGCTCGTGGCCCGCGGCGACTACCGTCACGCGGTCCTGGGTTCGGTGAACTACGGCCGCGACTGCGACTCGATCGCCACGATGTCGGGTGCCCTCGCGGGCGCGCTGGGCTCGGACGTCCCGTCCGACTGGGCCAAGACCGTCGCGGAGGCCAGCCGCCTGGACCTGCACGCGCCGGCCGCGACCCTGGCCGAGGTCGCCCGCCAGATCCATGCGCGGGACGTACGGCGCCGCCGCGCCCACGAGTCCGCCTTCGCCACGCTGGCCTCCCTCCGGTGACCGCGCCGCGTCTCACCTGGGTCCAGCCGGAGGACCTCCTGGGCCACGAACTCCACCAGGCGGTCCAGGACGGCCGTGAGCCCTCGGCCGTCGCCGCCCGCTGGCGAGCGGCCGGCGGCCCCCCGGCCCCCCTGCGCGCCGGCGCCTCCCCGGGGCGCGTCTCCCGCTACCTGCGGCAGCTCGCCGAGGACCTGCTGGACGAACTCGCGGACCTGCCGAGCGGGTTCAGCGAGGCCGAGCCGACCGCCCTGAGCGGGATCAAGGCGCTGTGCCCCCACTGGCCGGCACCCCCGTCCGCCCCCGGCGCCCCGGGGGCACCACCCCGCCCCGCCCCGGCCGCGTACCTCCCCCGCCTGGAAGCCGCCTGGCTGGGCCGCGCCGCCGGCTGCCTGCTCGGCAAACCGGTCGAGAAACTCCCCCTCGCCGCGATCCGCGACCTCGCGCGGGCGTCCGGCAACTGGCCCCTCACCACCTGGTTCACCGCCCGGGGCGTCCCGGCGGAACTCCTCGCCGCCCACCCCTGGAACCGCCGCTCGGCCCCCACCTCCCTCGCCGAGAACATCGACGGCATGCCCGAGGACGACGACCTCAACTACCCCCTCCTCAACCTCCTCCTGCTCACCCGTCACGGCCGCGGCTTCACCACCACCGACGTGGCCACCCTCTGGCTGGACGAGCTCCCCGCGGGCCGCACCTTCACCGCCGAACGCGTCGCCTACCGCAACCTCCTGTGCGGCATCGACCCCCCGCTGACCGCCCGCCACCGCAACCCGTTCCGCGAATGGATCGGCGCTCTCATCCGCGCCGACGTCCACGGCTGGACCAACCCCGGCGACCCCGGCGCGGCGGCCGAACAGGCCCACCGCGACGCCACCCTCACCCACACCGCCAACGGCGTCTACGCGGCGATGTTCGTCGCGGCCACCATCGCGGAGGCCGCCACCGGCACGCACGACATCCACCACTGTCTGCGCACCGGCCTGACGGTCGTCCCCCCGGGCTCCCGTCTGGCGGGGGCGATCACCCACGCCGTCCGTCTCGCCACCCGCACCCGGGACTTCGACGTGGTCGTCGACGAACTCCACACCGCCCACGCCGGCCACCACTGGGTCCACGCCCTTCCCAACACCGCCCTGCTCACCGCCGCCCTCACCCACGCGGACGGCGACTTCACGACCTCCATCTGCCGTGCGGTGTCGGGTGGTTGGGACACCGATTCCAACGGCGCGACGGCGGGCAGCATCGCCGGCCTCCTCACCGGCTCCCCGGACGCGCTCCCCGGGCGCTGGACGGCCCCCCTCAAGAACCGCCTGGCCACCTCGATCGCCGACTTCAACGGCGTCGGCTTCGACACCCTGGCCCACCTCACGCTCCGGGAGACCCCTCACCCATGACCCAGGCGTACGACCCCCCGCTCTCCCACCTGCGCGTCCTCGATCTCGCCACCCTCTTCGCCGGCCCCCTCGCCGCCACGATGCTCGGCGACTTCGGTGCGGAGGTCATCAAGGTCGAGCACCCGACGAAGCCGGACCCGTCCCGCGGCCACGGCCCGTCGAAGGACGGCGTGGGCCTGTGGTGGAAGCTGCTGGGCCGCAACAAACGCACCCTGACGCTGAACCTCTCCACCCCCGGCGGCCGGGACACCCTCCTGCGCCTGGCCGCCACCGCCGACGTCGTCATCGAGAACTTCCGCCCCGGCACCCTGGAGAAATGGGGCCTGGGCTGGAAGGAACTCTCGGCGGTGAACCCCGGCCTGGTCCTCGCCCGGGTCACCGGCTTCGGCCAGTTCGGCCCGTACGCGCACCGTCCCGGCTTCGGCACGCTCGCCGAGGCGATGAGCGGCTTCGCCGCCATCACCGGCGAGGCGGACACTCCGCCGGTGCTGCCCCCCTTCGGTCTCGCCGACTCCATCGCGGGCCTGGCGACGGCATACGCGGTGATGACCGCACTCGCCGCGCGTGACCGGACCGGTCAGGGGCAGACGGTCGACATGGCGATCATCGAGCCGATCCTCACCGTCCTCGGCCCCCAGCCCCTCTGGTACGACCAGCTCGGGCACGTCCAGCCTCGCACCGGCAACCGCTCCGCCAACAACGCCCCCCGCAACACCTATCGCACGGCGGACGGTTCCTGGGTGGCCGTCTCCACCTCCGCCCAGTCGGTCGCGGAACGGGTGATGCGCCTGGTCGGCCGGCCCGAGCTGATCGACGAGCCCTGGTTCGGCTCGGGGGCGGAACGGGCCCGCCACGCGGACGTCCTGGACGAGGCGGTCGGCGTGTGGATCGCCCGCCACACCCGTGAGGAGGTCATCGAGGTGTTCGAGAAGGCGGAGGCGGCCGTCGCCCCCATCCAGGACATCACCGAGGTGATGACCGACCCGCAGTACCGTGCCCTGGACACCGTCACCACCGTGGACGACCCCGACCTCGGGCCCCTGCGCATGCAGAACGTCCTCTTCCGGCTCTCCGCGACCCCCGGCGCGATCCGCTGGGCGGGCCGCGCCCACGGGGCCGACACGGACGCGGTCCTCACCGAGCTGGGCCTGTCGGAGCCGGACATCGCGGCCCTCCGTCAGGAGGGCGCCCTGTGACCCCCCGCCCGGCCACTCCGTTCCCCCTGACCTGGCTGTACGTCCCCGGCGACCGCCCGGAGGTGGTCGCCAAGGCCCTGACCTGCGGCGCGGACGTGGTGATCGTGGACCTGGAGGACGCGGTGGCCCCGGACCGCAAGGCCTACGCCCGCGCCGCCACCGCCGAGCTGCTCTCGGCCCCGCCCCCCGTGCCGGTCCACGTACGCGTGAACGCCCTGCACACCCCGGAGGCCGAACAGGACCTCAAGGCCCTCTCCCCGCTGCCCGGTCTGTCGGCACTGCGCCTCCCGAAGGTCACGTCCCCCGCCGAGATCGCCGCCGTCGCGGAGGGAACGGCCCTCTCGGAAGGCGGCGCGATCCCCCTGTACGCCCTCCTCGAATCGGCCCTGGGCGTGGAACGCGCCTACGCCATCGCCACCGCCCACCCCGCGCTGCACGGCATCACGCTCGGCGAGGCGGACCTCCGCGCCGACCTGGCCGTCCGCCACGACCGGGCCCTCGACTGGCCCCGCTCCCGCGTGGTCGTCGCCGCGCGCGCCGCGGGGCTGCCCTCACCGGCCCAGTCGGTCCACCCGGACACAAAGGACCTGGACGGCTTGGCCGACTCCTGCGCCCACGGCCGCTCCCTCGGCTTCCTGGGCCGCGCCGCCATCCACCCCCGCCAGCTCCCGGTCATCGAACGCGCCTACGCCCCCACCCCGCAGGAGGTGGAGTCGGCCGAGGAGATCCTCAGGGCCGCGACCGCAGCACCCGGCGCCCAGGCCCTCCCCGACGGCCGCTTCATCGACCCGGCGATAGTGGCCTTCGCCCACAGAACCCTCTCCCTGTCCGACCGCCCCACCAGAACCTGACCCCCGGCCGGCCCGCCAGACCCGGGGGCCGGGCCTTTCAGCCCCACGGGCCCGGGTCCTTCAAGCCCCGCAGGGCTCAGGTCCTTCAAGCCCCACGGCCCGGGTCTTTCAGCCCCGCAGGGCTCAGGTCCTTCAAGCCCATGGGCCCGGGTCTTTCAAGCCCGCAGGGGCTGGCCTTCAAGGGGCGCGGGGAACCGCGCGAGAACCCCCACCGGACCCGCACCCACCCCAGAACCCGGAGCACCCACCCACCCCACAGGGGGCGGATGGGTGCTCGAACATCCTCAAGGAGTAGCGAACCGGCGGATCACCGCTACCGAAGCACGACGTCAGCTCTTGTCCGCGGACTCGGCCTTCTTCTCTGGCTCCGCCTTCTTCTCGACCACGGAGTCGGAAACCTCCGCGCCCTTCTCCCCCTTGGCGCCCGGGACGGCCTTGGTGCCCACGGCCCCCTTGGCGTCCTCGACGTCCTTCACGCCGGACGCGCCCGAACCCTCGTCGCCCTTCTCGGCGTCCACGGCGGCACCGCCCTCACCCTCGTCCCCGTCACCGTCGGAGACACCCGGCTCGACGACCTCTTCCCGCCCCGGCCGCTTCCGGGCCGACAGGACCAGGTAGATCACGGCGAGGACGAAGACGAACAGCGCGGTCCAGTTGTTGAGGCGCAGCCCGAGGATGTGGTGGGCCTCGTCGACCCGCATGTACTCGATCCAGAACCGCCCCGCGCAGTACGAGGCGACGTACAGCGCGAACGCCCGCCCGTGCCCGAGGGTGAAGCGCCGGTCCGCCCAGATGACGAGGAGCGCGACACCGATGCACCAGAGCGACTCGTAGAGGAAGGTCGGGTGGTACGTCCCCGGCAGCCGCCCGTCCGTGGAGGAGGTGATCTCCACCGCCCACGGCAGATCCGTCGGCTTGCCGTACAGCTCCTGGTTGAACCAGTTGCCCCACCGCCCGATCGCCTGCGCCAGCGCGAGACCGGGAGCGACGGCGTCCGCGTAGGCGGGGAGCGGGATACCGCGCCGGCGGCATCCGATCCACGCGCCCACCGCGCCGAGCGCGATCGCGCCCCAGATGCCGAGTCCGCCCTCCCAGACCTTGAAGGCGTCGACCCAGTCACGGCCCTCGCTGAAGTACAGCTCGTAGTCCGTGATCACGTGGTAGAGCCGCCCACCGACCAGGCCGAAGGGCACGGCCCAGACGGCGATGTCGGCGATCGTGCCGGCCTGTCCGCCCCGTGCGACCCAGCGTTTGTTGCCGAGCCAGACGGCTACGAAGACACCGATGATGATGCAGAAGGCGTAGCCGCGCAGCGGGACGGGACCGAGGTACAGCACCCCGCGCGACGGGCTGGGAATGTAGGCAAGTTCCATGGCAGGGTCGACGCTACCCTGCCGGGCCCGGCCGACGGCGGGCGGCCCGGCAACGGGTCCATAACGCCGCGTCACACCCGCCTCGACGGCCCACGGCCCCCTGCGGCCCCTCCCGGCTCACCCGTGGCTCACCCCTGGGCCTTCGCCTCCACCATCTGCTTCAGCTTGGCGGGGGTCATGGACTGGTCCGCGTAGATGTTGGTGCCGTTGAGGAAGACGCTCGGCGTGCCGGAGAAGCCGCCCTTCTGGAACGCCTTGTTCGACTTGGCGACCCAGCTGTTGTGCTTGCCGTCCTCGACGCAGGTGCGGAAGGGGGCGGTGTCCAGTCCGTCCACCTTCTTCGCCAGCTCGAGCAGCCTGGCCTCACCGGCGAAGTCGTCGTTCGTCTCGGGCGGCTGGTTCTGGTAGAGCACGTCGTGGTACTCGGGGAACTTGCCCTCGTTCTGCGCGCACGCGGCGGCGTTGGCGGCCTTGCGGGAGCCGCTGCCGCCCATGTTCCCGTCGATCAGGGTGGCGAGGTGGTACTCGACCTTCAGTTTCCCGGCCGCGGTCAGCTCGTGGATCGTCGAGCGGTAGGCGTCCTCGAAGGACTTGCAGGCCGGGCAGCGGAAGTCCTCCCACACGGAGAGGGTCGACCTGGCTCCGGCGTCCCCGACGGGGATCGCGAGGCTGTCCTCGCCGTTCGCCCCCGAGGGCGCCACCACCGGGCCCGAGGCGTCCGACTCGTCGTCCTTGCCCGCGTTCGCCGCGACCACGCCGATGCCGGCGGCCAGCCCCAGGACGCACACCACGGAGGCGCCCACGATCAGTACCCGGCGGCGCTTCTCGGCGGTCTTCTGCTTCTCGCGCTCCTCCGCCAGCCGTTCACGGGCGGTGCGCTTTCCCTCACGGTTCTTCTCGCTCACATCCCGCAGAACGAACCGGGGAGGCGCACCGCGCCTCCCCGGTCCCACTTCCACCCGTTCGAGTGAGCGGATCACCCGTTACGTCCGGCAGCCCCCGTACGACAAACGGGTGAACGTCACGAGGTGTCCCACGCCCCGGGTCACACGCCCCGGCGCACGCCCTTGGCTAGGTCGCCCGCCAGGTCCCGGACGGCGTCCAGACCGGCCGCCTCGTCGGGGGCGTCCAGCATCAGCTTCACGAACGCGGAGCCGACGATCACGCCGTCGGCGAACCCGGCGACCTCGGCGGCCTGCTCGGCGTTGGAGACGCCGAGGCCGACGCAGACCGGCAGGCCGGAGCCGGTGGCGCGGGTGCGTTCCACCAGGTCCTGGGCCTGCGCGCCCACCGACTCCCGGGTGCCCGTGACCCCCATCAGCGAAGCGGCGTAGACGAAGCCGCTGCCCGCCGCGGTGATCTCGGCGAGCCGGGCGTCCCTGCTGCTCGGCGCGACGACGAAGACCGTGCCGAGGCCGTGCTTCTCGGCGTGCTCCCTCCACAGCGCGGACTCCTGGACGGGCAGGTCGGGCAGGATGCAGCCCGCGCCGCCCGCCTGAGCCAGCTCGGCCGTGAAGCGCTCGACGCCGTAGCGGTCGATGGGGTTCCAGTACGTCATGACGAGGACGGGCTTCCCGGTGGCCTCGAATGCCTCCCGGACCGTCCGCATCACGTCCGCGATCTTGACGCCGCCGCGCAGGGCGATGTCGTCGGCGGTCTGGATGACGGGGCCGTCGAGGACCGGGTCGCTGTGCGGCAACCCGACCTCGACGACGTCGGCGCCGCCCTCGAAGACCGCCTTGACGGCGGCGATGCCGCCGTCGACGGTCGGGAACCCGGCCGGCAGATAGGCGATGAGCGCGGACCGCCCCTCCGCCTTGGCGGCGGCGAGGGTGTCACTCAACAGCTGGATGTTCCCGCTCACTTGGCGTCCCCCTCGATCTCGGCGAGATCGGCCGCGTCGGCGGCGACCTCGGCGTCGGCACCACCGTCATACAGGCCGAAGTACCGCGCGGCCGTGTCCATGTCCTTGTCGCCACGCCCGGACAGGTTGACGACGATCAACCCGTCCTTGCCCAGCTCCTGGCCGACCTCCAGGGCACCGGCGAGCGCGTGGGCGCTCTCGATCGCCGGGATGATGCCCTCGGTGCGCGACAGCAGCCGCAGCGCCTGCATGGCCGCGTCGTCGGTGACGGCGCGGTACTCGCCGCGGCCGCTGTCCTTGAGGTACGCGTGCTCGGGGCCGATACCGGGGTAGTCCAGGCCGGCCGAGATCGAGTACGGCTCGGTGATCTGGCCCTCCTCGTCCTGCAGGACGTAGGAGCGCGAGCCGTGCAGGATGCCCGGTTCACCGGCGGTGAGCGTCGCCGCGTGCTCACCGGTCTCGACGCCGTGGCCTGCGGGTTCGCAGCCGACGAGACGGACACCGGCGTCCGGGATGAAGGCGTGGAAGAGACCGATGGCGTTGGAGCCGCCGCCCACGCACGCGACGGCGGCATCGGGCAGCCGCCCCGCGCGTTCGAGGATCTGCCGCCTGGCCTCGACGCCGATGACCCGGTGGAAGTCGCGGACCATCGCGGGGAAGGGGTGGGGCCCGGCCACGGTCCCGAACAGGTAGTGCGTGCGGTCGACGTTGGCGACCCAGTCCCGGAACGCCTCGTTGATGGCGTCCTTCAGGGTCCGCGAACCGGACTTCACGGCGATGACCTCGGCGCCCAGCATGCGCATGCGGGCGACGTTCAGGGCCTGCCGCTGCGTGTCGATCTCGCCCATGTAGATGGTGCAGTCGAGGCCGAAGAGCGCACAGGCCGTGGCGGTGGCGACGCCGTGCTGGCCCGCTCCGGTCTCGGCGATGACCCGGGTCTTGCCCATGCGCCTGGTGAGCAGGGCCTGCCCGAGCACGTTGTTGATCTTGTGGGACCCGGTGTGGTTCAGGTCCTCGCGCTTGAGGAAGACGCGCGCGCCGCCGGCGTGCTCGGCGAACCGGGGCACCTCGGTGAGCGAACTGGGCCGCCCGGTGTAGTGGACGAGCAGGTCGTCGAGCTCGCGCGCGAACTCGGGGTCGTGCTTGGCCTTGTCGTACTCCACGGCGACCTCGTCCACGGCGGCGACCAGCGCCTCCGGGATGAACTTGCCGCCGAACGCGCCGAAATACCCCTCGGCGCTGGGAACCTGACCCTCGGGGTCGGGAATGAAGAACTCACTGGACATGCGCATACCTCGCAGGGGCGTGGCCCCGTCGTCGATCGGAATCCGGCTCACAGCGATCACGTACGCCACACACCACCCCGCGGCACCGGGGTCCCCCGCGTTCCGCCGGGACCCCGCACTCGGCCGCCGTCGCCCACCGGCCGCCGGGGACACGACACCCGGCGTTTCGGCGAGGGGAGACGCGGCTCAGCCGCCCACAGGGCGTCGGCGCGTACGTGTCCTGGGCCATCGCATGCCGTTCACCTGACCCGGCTCGTCACCGATGACGTAGCGGACCCGGCGCCCGTGGACGCGACGGGCGGGGGCCCGGCAGCCACGGGGACGGCACCCGCGCGCGAGGCGGGCGTAGGGGTCCCGGGGAGTCATGGTGATCGAGAACATCGGGGCACAGCCTACCGGCCCCGGCTCACCCGTGTGGGTGAACACGAGCGGTACGGCGGCTCCGCCGCACCCCGGCGCCCCGGCCGGGACGGATCCCGGCCGGTCGGCGGCGAGGGCGCGGCCGGTCATGGCCGGGTCAGCCCCGCCCGTGCCGCAGCGCCGGGTGCTCGCCGGCGGCGACGAGGTCGGCGACGGCGGTCTTGGGGTCCTTGCCGGTGACGAGGGACTCGCCCACGAGGACGGCGTCGGCGCCGGCGTTGGCGTAGGCGATGAGGTCGTGCGGGCCCCGGACACCGGACTCGGCGATCTTGACGATGGAGTCGGGGATCTCGGGGGCGACCCGCTCGAACGTGGAGCGGTCGACCTCCAGGGTCTTGAGGTTGCGGGCGTTCACACCGATCACCCGCGCACCGGCGTCGACCGCGCGCTCGACCTCGTCCTCGTCGTGGACCTCGACGAGCGGGGTGAGCCCGATGGACTCGGCGCGCTCGATCAGCGATTCCAGCGCCGGCTGATCGAGCGCGGCGACGATCAGCAGGACGACGTCGGCGCCGTACGCCCGCGCCTCCCACAGCTGGTACGAGGTGACGATGAAGTCCTTGCGCAGGACGGGGATGTCCACGCGCGCGCGGACGGCCTCCAGGTCGGCCAGCGAGCCGCCGAAGCGGCGCTGTTCGGTGAGGACGGAGATGATCGCCGCGCCGCCCGCCTCGTAGTCGGCGGCGAGACCGGCCGGGTCGGCGATCGCGGCGAGCGCGCCCTTCGAGGGGCTGGACCGCTTGACCTCGCAGATCACCTTGACGCCGTCGCCGCGGAGCGCGGCCACTCCGTCCTTGGCCGCCGGAGCCTTGGCCGCGCGCTCCTTGAGCTCGTCGAGGCTGACGCGCGCCTGCCGTTCCGCGAGGTCGGCACGGACTCCGTCGATGATCTCGTCGAGCACACTCACGCGAGCGGCCCCCTTTCAGACGGTGGGAACGATGAAAACGGCAAAAATCAGTGACAACGTTTGACGGTCATGTATTGACAGTCGGGCGGTTCTCAGGGTTCAGGCAGTTCACTGCGATGGTATCCGCAGGAAGGCGTAGGCCTCGCATCCGGTTGACGGCGGTCCCACTACCTGGACGTTCACGGTTCGATCAAGGATGGAGCCAGCCACCGAACGGCAGGTTCCGGACAACCGTGAAGACCAGCGCCAACGCGCCCAGGGACCACAGGTGGACGGGCCCGAGGCGCGGGCGCAGGGATCGTCCGCGCGCCGTACGGATCACCCAGACGGTCCACAGCACCGCGAAGCCCAGGAAGCCCGCCACGGCCAGCGCGTTGTCGGTGAGGGCGGTCGCGAGGTCCCCGTGCGCGAAGGCGTGCGCGCTGCGCAGGCCGCCGCAGCCGGGGCAGTACAGGCCGGTCAGGCGCCACAGCGGGCAGACCGGGTAGTGGCCGGGTTCGTCGGGGTCCACGGCTGCGACGTACGCGAAGGCCCCGGCCACGGCCGCGAGCACTCCGGCGGGCACCACGAGCGCGCGGAGCCTGTGCCCCGTGGCCCGGACGGGACCGGCGGTCGCCTCGCCCGGATCACCCGTGTCGCCCGTCGTGCCGTTCACGGCGCGGGGCGGTGGCGCGGTCGGCTGGGTCTCGGCGTTCACACACCGCATTCTGCCCCGCGCGGACCGTACGCGCGCCTGAGGGACGGCCCGCGGTGTCGCGGAACCGTCCCTCGGGCGGATGTCAGCCGTTGGCGCCGGCCGGCTCGGGGGTGGTCCCGGCCTGCGCGCGCACCGTCGCCGTCTCGTACACGGCGTGCGCGTCCTTCGGCTGGCCCATGCCCATGGCGCGCATGATCATGCCGACGACGCCGCCGAGGACGGTGATGACCATGCCGGCCCAGAATCCCAGCGGCTCGGCCATCACCATGAAGGCGCCCGAGACGCAGAAACCGATGAAGGCGATGGTGACGCCGGTCCAGGCGGCCGGGGTGTGACCGTGGCTGCTGCCCGCCATGACTTGCTCCTCGTTGTCCATTGCGTGGTGCTCGATGCGTGTCGCTCGATGCCTGTGCTGAGTCGGACGCTCGTCGTCCATTGTCCCGTACGGGTACGGGTGCCTTGAGCGGGGGTGTCCACTCCCGGCGTTCGGGGCGTCGTTGGGGGTCGTCCTGCGGGTGGCCCTAGGCGGGGCCGGGTCCCGTCGGGTCCTCGCCCCGGTCCAGGGCCTTCCACATGTCCTCGGGCCGGTCGGGGTCGACCGGCCGGGCCTTGCGCGGCCGGGGGGTGCCGTCGCGTTCGTAGCGGCCGGACATCGCGGGCCACCGCCGTCCGTGGCGCAGGGCGAGCAGTCCGGCGAGCAGGATGAGCGCGCCGCCGACGGCCGCGACGTAGGGCCAGCCGGTGTGACCGAGCGCGTCGACGGTCGCTGCGGTGTCGCCGGAGGCCTCGGCCGCCTTGTCGTCGAGCGCTGCGCTGTCCTGGGCGCCGAACAGCGCGGCGGCGATGGTGCCCGCCCCGGAGAGCGCGAGCAGCGCGGAGACCAGGACGCGCCCGGAGCGGCGTACGGCGAAGACGGCGACGAGCGCGGCGAGGCCCACCACGGCCAGCGCCGCGGGCACGCCCGTGACATCGCTGCCCTGGGCGGTCAGCGGAAAGTCGCCGCCCGCCACCGCGATGGTGCCCTGCGACCAGCGCTGCCGGCTGGCGAGCAGCACGACGGCCGCGCCCAGGGCACCGCTGAGCAGCGCCAGGGCGAGACTGCGCCGGCCGGCGCGGACGGACGCGGGTTCGGAACGGGGATGGTCAGGTGCTGCGGTCACGTACTCCACTATCGCCTGCCCCCCGGGTGCGTTGTCACCCGGGGCGCACGTGAGAAGCGCCCTACTCTCCGAGCCGGTTGGCCGTGTGGACCGCGCGCAGGACCGCCGCCGCCTTGTTGCGGCACTCGGTGTCCTCGGCGACGGGGTCGGAGTCGGCGACGATGCCGGCGCCGGCCTGGACGTACGCCGTGCCGTCGCGCAGCAGTGCCGTGCGGATGGCGATGGCGGTGTCGGAGTCGCCGGCGAAGTCGAGATAGCCGACGCAGCCGCCGTACAGGCCCCGGCGGGACGGTTCCAGCTCGTCGATGATCTGCATCGCGCGCGGTTTGGGGGCACCCGAGAGGGTGCCGGCGGGGAAGCAGGCCGTCAGGACGTCGAAGGCCGTACGGCCGGCCGCGACCCGGCCGGTGACGGTGGACACGATGTGCATGACGTGCGAGTACCGCTCGACGGACATGAAGTCGACGACCTCGACCGAGCCCGGCTCGCAGACCCGGCCCAGGTCGTTGCGGCCCAGGTCGACGAGCATCAGGTGCTCGGCGCGCTCCTTGGGGTCGGCGAGCAGTTCGTCGGCGAGGGCCTGGTCCTCCTGCGGGCTCGCACCCCGGTGCCGGGTGCCGGCGATGGGGTGGAGCATGGCGTGCCCGTCCTCGACCTTGACCAGGGCCTCGGGGGAGGATCCGACGACGTCGAAGCCGTCGAAGCGGAACAGGTACATGTACGGGGACGGGTTGGTCGCCCTCAGGACCCGGTAGACGTCCAACGCGCTTGCCGTGCAGGGGGTTTCGAAGCGCTGGGAGGGGACGACCTGGAAGGCCTCGCCGGCCCGGATGCGCTCCTTGATGTCCTCGACGGCCTCCTGGAAGTCGGGGCCGCCCCACAGCGCGGTGTACTCGGGCAGCTCGGAGGGCGGGAGGGCGGCGGGGGGCTGGGCGACGGGCCGGGCGAGGTCGGCCTCCATGGCGTCGAGGCGGGCGATCGCGTCGGCGTGGGCCTCGTCGACGCCGGTGTCCAGGTCGTTGTGGTTGATCGCGTTGGCGATCAGCAGGACCGAGCCCTCCCAGTGGTCCATGACCGCCAGGTCGCTGGTCAGCAGCATGGTCAGCTCGGGCAGCCGCAGGTCGTCCCGCCCGCCCGGGCCGATCTTCTCCAGGCGGCGCACGATGTCGTAGCCGAGGTACCCGACCATGCCGCCGGTGAAGGGGGGCATGCCCTCCTGGTGGGGGGTGTGGAGGGCCTCGATGGTGGCGCGCAGGGCGGCGAGGGGGTCGCCGTCGACGGGGACGCCGACGGGCGGGGTGCCGAGCCAGTGGGCCTGCCCGTCGCGGGCGGTGAGGGTGGCGTGGCTGCGGACGCCCACGAAGGAGTAGCGGGACCACGAGCGGCCGTTCTCCGCGGACTCCAGGAGGAAGGTGCCGGGGCGCTCGGCGGCGAGCTTGCGGTAGAGCCCGACGGGGGTGTCGCCGTCGGCGAGGAGCTTGCGGCTGACGGGGATGACCCGGCGGTCGCCGGCCAGCTTGCGGAACGTCTCGAGGTCCATGGCGGCTGACCTTACTGATCCAGTGACGGTGCGTCGGAATCGGCGCCACCCGGGGCGCCTTCCTCGGCCTTGAGGACGTCCTCGTCGAAGCAGGTACGGGCGCCGGTGTGGCAGGCGGCGCCGACCTGGTCGACCTTCACGAGGACGGTGTCGGCGTCGCAGTCAAGGCTGACGGACTTCACCCACTGGAAGTGACCGGAGGTGTCGCCCTTGACCCAGTACTCGCGGCGGCTGCGCGACCAGTACGTGCAGCGGCCGGTGGTGAGGGTGCGGTGCAGGGCCTCGTCGTCCATCCAGCCGAGCATGAGCACCTCACCGGTGTCGTACTGCTGGGCGATGGCGGGCAGGAGCCCGTCGGCGCCGCGCTTGAGGCGGGCGGCGATCTCGGGGTCCAGCGCGCCGGGAGTGCCGGAGCCGGCGGGGGCTCCGGGACGGTGGGGGCGGCTGGAGGACGGCGTGCTGGTCATGCGTGCCATTGTGCCGCGCCGCGCCGGGCGGCCTCGCCGGTTGTCCACAGGCCGGACCCTCTTGTCGTACGAATGACCGGTACGAATGACCGGCCCGCAGGCGACCGTCCGGGTATCCGTGGGCGGATCGGCCGGACCGGCGCTGGGCGGGGCGGTGGCCCGGTCGTAGGCTGGCTGCCATGTCTACCCATGCCAAGCGTGAACGGCTTCTCTTCGCCGACCTGTTGGAGACCGCGGGCCCAGAGGCCCCCACCCTGTGCGAGGGCTGGACGACCCGTGATCTGGCCGCGCACGTGGTCGTGCGCGAGCGCCGCCCCGACGCCGCCGGCGGCATACTCGTCAAACAGCTCGCGTCCCGCCTCGACCGGGTGATGGCGGAGTTCGCCGCCAAGCCGTACGAGGAGCTGATCCAGCTCGTGCGGACCGGTCCGCCGCGCTTCTCGCCCTTCAACCTCAAGCAGATCGACGAGGCGTCGAACACGATCGAGTTCTACGTGCACGCCGAGGACATCCGCCGGGCCCGGCCCGAGTGGACCCCGCGCGAGCTCGACCACGTCTTCCAGGACGCCCTGTGGTCCCGTCTGGAGCGCACGGCCCGCCTCATGGGCCGCCGCTCCCCCACCGGCCTGGTCCTGCGCCGCCCCGACGGACGGACGGCGGTGGCCCACCGCGGCGCCCCCGTCGTCACCGTCACCGGTGAGCCCGCCGAGCTGCTGCTGTTCCTCTACGGCCGCCAGCAGGTCGCCGATGTCGAACTGGAGGGCGAGAAGGAGGCGATCGCCAAGCTGCACGAGACGAAGCAGCTGGGGATCTGAGCCGAGTCGGCGTGGGCCCCGGTCACCTGGTGACCGGGGCCCAGGTCCAAGGGTCCGACGGCGTCACCGTACGGGGTGCCCGGCCGCCCGCAGCGCGTTCTTGACCTCGCCGATGCGCAGGTCGCCGAAGTGGAAGACGGAGGCGGCGAGGACGGCGTCGGCGCCCGCATCGACGGCCGGGGAGAAGTCCGCGAGCTTGCCGGCGCCGCCGGAGGCGATGACGGGGACGGTGACGTGCTTGCGGACGGCGGTGATCATCTCCAGGTCGTAGCCGTCCTTGGTGCCGTCCGCGTCCATGGAGTTGAGGAGGATCTCGCCCGCGCCCAGTTCGGCGGCCCGGTGGGCCCACTCGACGGCGTCGAGGCCGGTGCCCCTGCGGCCGCCGTGGGTGGTGACCTCGAAGGATCCGGCCTCCGTGCGGCGGGCGTCGACCGACAGGACGAGCACCTGGCGGCCGAAGCGCTCGGCGATCTCGCGGATGAGGTCGGGGCGGGCGATCGCCGCCGTGTTGACGCCGACCTTGTCGGCGCCGGCCCGCAGCAGCTTGTCGACGTCCTCGGCCGTCCGGACGCCACCGCCGACCGTCAGCGGGATGAAGACCTGCTCGGCGGTGCGGCGCACCACGTCGTACGTCGTCTCGCGGTTGCCCGACGAGGCGGTGATGTCCAGGAACGTCAGCTCGTCGGCACCCTCGGCGTCGTACACCTTCGCCATCTCGACGGGGTCGCCCGCGTCGCGCAGGTTCTGGAAGTTGACACCCTTGACGACCCGGCCGTTGTCCACGTCCAGGCAGGGGATGACTCGGACCGCCAGGGTCATGAATCCACGGCTCCTTAGAAATACCCGTAAAGGCTCGGCGAGGCTCTGGAGAGCCCCTAGCCCCGAAATGCTTCGATCTCTACTTCGACGAGGATGCGGGGGTCGACGAAACCCTCCACGACCAGCAAGGTCGCGGCGGGGCGCACCGGGTCGAAGATCTCCTTGTGGGCCCGCCCCACGTCCTCCACGTCCCGCATGTGGGTCAGGTACATCCGGGTACGGATCACCGACTCGGCGCCGAGCCCGAACTCGCCGAGCGCCTGGACCGCGTGGGTGAAGGCCGCCTTGGCCTGTTCGTAGGGGTCGCCCTCCCCGTGCAGCACGTCACCCCTGAAGGCCGTCGTGCCCGCCACCAGGACGCGGTCGCCCGCTGCGACGGCGCGCGCGAAACCGAAGGACTCCTCCCAGGGACTCCCGCTCTGCAGCCGCCGCACGGCTTCGGACGTCATGACGACACAGCCTCCAGGGCCTCTTCCAGGGTGAACGCCTTCGCGTACAGGGCCTTGCCGACGATGGAACCCTCGACGCCGAGGGGCACCAGCTCGGCGATGGCCCGCAGGTCGTCGAGGGACGACACGCCACCGGACGCCACGACCGGACGGTCGGTGGCCGCGCACACGTTCTTCAGCAGCTCCAGGTTGGGCCCCTGGAGGGTGCCGTCCTTGGCGATGTCGGTGACGACGTAGCGGGCGCAGCCCTCCTTGTCGAGGCGCTCCAGCGTCTCGTAGAGGTCCCCGCCGTCGCGGGTCCAGCCGCGGCCCTTCAGTGTCGTGCCGCGCACGTCGAGGCCCACGGCGATCCTGTCGCCGTGCTCGGCGATGACCTTGGCGACCCACTCGGGGCTCTCCAGCGCGGCGGTGCCGAGGTTGACCCGGGTGCAGCCGGTGGCCAGCGCCTTCGCCAGGGAGGCGTCGTCCCGGATGCCGCCGGACAGTTCGACCTTGATGTCCATGGCACGGGTGACCTCGGCGACCAGGTCCCGGTTGTCGCCGGTGCCGAACGCGGCGTCCAGGTCGACCAGGTGCAGCCACTCGGCGCCCGCGCGCTGCCAGGCGAGGGCGGCCTCAAGCGGGGAGCCGTAGGAGGTCTCCGTGCCGGACTCGCCGTGGACGAGCCGGACCGCCTGGCCGTCACGGACGTCGACGGCGGGAAGGAGTTCGAGCTTTGCCATGGCTACAGGGTTCCGATCCAGTTGTTCAGCAGCTGGGCTCCGGCGTCGCCGGACTTCTCGGGGTGGAACTGGGTGGCCCACAGGGCGCCGTTCTCCACGGCCGCCACGAAGGGCTTGCCGTGCGTCGACCAGGTGACCTTGGGGGCGGTGAGCGCGGGGTTGTGCGTCTCCAGGGACCAGTCGTGGACGGCGTAGGAGTGCACGAAGTAGAAACGGGCGTCGGCGTCGAGGCCCGCGAACAGCCGCGTGCCGGCCGGGGCCTCGACCGTGTTCCAGCCCATGTGCGGCACGATCTCGGCCTGGAGCGGCTCGACGGCGCCGGGCCACTCGTCCAGCCCCTCGGTCTCCACCCCGTGCTCGATGCCGCGTGCGAAGAGGATCTGCATGCCGACGCAGATGCCCATCACCGGTCGGCCGCCGGAGAGCCGCCGGTCGATGATCCAGTCGCCGCGCGCCTCCTTCAGCCCCTTCATGCAGGCGGCGAAGGCGCCGACGCCGGGCACCAGCAGCCCGTCGGCGTTCATGGCGCGGTCGAAGTCACGCGTTATCTCGACCTCGGCACCCGTACGTGCGAGGGCGCGCTCGGCGGACCTCACGTTGCCGAAGCCGTAGTCGAAGACGACGACCTTCTTGGGGGCGCTCAATTCCACACCTCCAGCCTCATGACACCGGCGACCAGGCACATCGCGGCGCCGACGGAGAGCAGCACGACGAGCTGCTTCGGCATCCCCTGCTTGACGAAGGAGATGATCCCGCCGACCAGGAAGAGGCCGACGACGATCAGGACGGTCGACAGGCCGTTCACAGCGCGCCCTTCGTGGAGGGAAGGATGCCGGCCGCGCGCGGGTCGCGCTCGGAGGCGTAGCGCAGGGCCCGCGCCAGCGCCTTGAACTGGCACTCGACGATGTGGTGGGCGTTGCGCCCGTAGGGCACGTGCACGTGCAGAGCGATCTGGGCCTGGGCGACGAAGGACTCCAGGATGTGCCGGGTCATCGTGGTGTCGTACTCGCCGATCATCGGCGCCATCTTCTCGGGCTCGGTGTGCACGAGGTAGGGGCGGCCGGAGAGGTCGACGGTGACCTGGGCGAGGGACTCGTCCAGCGGGACCGTGCAGTTGCCGAAGCGGTAGATGCCCACCTTGTCGCCGAGGGCCTGCTTGAAGGCGGCGCCCAGCGCGAGGGCGGTGTCCTCGATGGTGTGGTGGGAGTCGATGTGCAGGTCGCCGTCGGTCTTCACGGTCAGGTCGAACAGACCGTGGCGGCCGAGCTGGTCGAGCATGTGGTCGTAGAAGCCGACCCCGGTGGAGATCTCCGTCCGGCCGGTGCCGTCGAGGTTGATCTCGACGAGGACCGAGGTCTCCTTGGTCGTCCGCTCTATCCTGCCGACGCGGCCTTCGCGAGTCATGCGTCCGTCTCCTTCTTCAGTTCACGTACCGCGTCGAGGAACGCGTCGTTCTCTTCCGGGGTGCCGGCGGTGACCCGGAGCCAGCCCGGTACTCCGTTGTCCCGGACCAGGACGCCCCGGTCGAGGATCTGCTGCCACACGGTGTGGGAGTCGTCGAAGCGGCCGAACTGCACGAAGTTGGCGTCGGACGCGGTCACCTCGTAGCCGATCGCCAGCAGCTCGCCGACCAGGCGGTCCCGCTCCGACTTCAGCTGCTCGACGTACTTCAGCAGCGTGCCGGTGTGCTCCAGGGCGGCCAGGGCGGTCGCCTGGGTGACGGCCGACAGGTGGTACGGCAGCCGGACCAGCTGGACGGCGTCCACGACCGCCGGGTGGGCGGCGAGGTAGCCGAGGCGCAGGCCCGCCGCGCCGAACGCCTTCGACATCGTGCGCGAGACGACGAGGTTCGGCCGGCCCTCGATGAGGGGCAGCAGCGAGTCACTGTGACTGAACTCGACGTACGCCTCGTCGACCACGACGAGCGACGGCTTCGCCGCCTGCGCGGCCTCGTACAGCGCGAGGACGGTCTCGCCCGGGACGGCGGTGCCCGTGGGGTTGTTGGGGGTGGTGACGAAGACGACGTCGGGACGGTGCTCGGCGATCGCCTTCTCGGCGGCGGCGAGGTCGATCGTGAAGTCGTCGTTGCGGGGGCCGGAGATCCATGTGGTGCCGGTGCCGCGGGAGATCAGACCGTGCATCGAGTACGAGGGCTCGAACCCGATCGCGCTGCGGCCGGGCCCGCCGAAGGTCTGCAGCAGCTGCTGGATGACCTCGTTGGAGCCGTTGGCCGCCCACACGTTCGCCACGCCGACCTCGTACCCGGAGGTCTTCGTCAGGTACTCGGCGAGCCGCGTCCGCAGCTCCACCGCGTCCCGGTCCGGGTAGCGGTTGAGGTCGCGGGCCGCCTCCCGCACCCGCTCGGCGATCCGCTCGACCAGCGCCTCGGGCAGGGGGTAGGGGTTCTCGTTGGTGTTGAGGCGTACGGGGACGTCGAGCTGGGGGGCGCCGTAGGGGCTCTTGCCGCGCAGTTCGTCCCGTACGGGGAGGTCGTCGATTCCGAAGCTCACTTGCCGGGTACCTTCCAGCCGAACCTTGCCTTGATCGCCGCGCCGTGCGCGGGCAGGTCCTCCGCCTCCGCCAGCGTGACCACGTGGTGCGCGACCTCGGCCAGCGCGTCCTTCGTGTAGTCGACGATGTGGATGCCGCGCAGGAAGGACTGGACGGACAGACCGGAGGAGTGGCAGGCGCAGCCGCCGGTCGGCAGGACGTGGTTGGAGCCGGCCGCGTAGTCGCCCAGGGAGACCGGCGCCCAGGGGCCGATGAAGATCGCGCCGGCGTTGACGACCCGCTCGGCGACCCGGGCGGCGTCGGCCGTCTGGATCTCCAGGTGCTCGGCGCCGTACGCGTTGACCACCCGCAGGCCCTCGTCGACGCCGTCGACCAGCACGATCGCGGACTGCCGGCCGGCCAGCGACGGCCGGATCCGGTCCTCGACGTGCTTGGTGGCCTCGACCTGCGGCTCCAGTTCCTTCTCTACCGCGTCGGCGAGCGCGAGGGAGTCGGTGACGAGCACCGCGGCGGCGAGCGGGTCGTGCTCGGCCTGGCTGATCAGGTCGGCGGCGACGTGCACCGGGTCGGCGGTGTCGTCGGCGAGGACGGCGATCTCGGTCGGGCCCGCCTCGGAGTCGATGCCGATGACACCGGTGTAGTACCGCTTGGCTGCGGCCACCCAGATGTTGCCCGGCCCGGTGACCATGACGGCGGGCGGGCAGGACTCGGTGCCGTGGGCGAACATCGCCACGGCGGTGGCGCCACCGGCCGCGTACACCTCGTCGACGCCGAGCAGCGCGCAGGCCGCGAGGATCGTGGGGTGCGGGAGTCCGTCGAACTCGGCCTGCGCCGGGGAGGCCAGGGCGATCGAGGGGACACCGGCCTCCTGCGCCGGGACCACGTTCATGATCACGGAGGAGGGGTACACCGAGCGGCCGCCGGGGGCGTAGAGGCCGACGCGCTCGACGGGCACCCACTTCTCGGTGACCGTGCCGCCGGGGACGACCTGGGTGGTGTGGGTGGTGCGGCGCTGCTCGCGGTGGACGATGCGGGCGCGGCGGATCGACTCCTCCAGGGCCGCGCGGACGGCCGGATCGAGGTCCTTCAGCGCCTGGGCGATGGCCTCGGCCGGGACCCGTACGGAGGTCAGACGTACCCCGTCGAACTTCTCCGCGAAGTCGATCAGCGCCGCGTCTCCCCGATGATGCACGGCCTCGCAGATCGGCCGCACCTTCTCCAGGGCGGCCGAGACGTCGAAGTCGGCTCGGGGCAGCAGGTCGCGCAGGGCGGGTCCCTCCGGGAGGGCGTCGCCGCGCAGATCGATTCGGGAGATCACGTCCCCAATTCTCTCAGACCCGCGTCGGCCTACATCCGCGCGTTCCACTGGCTGATACGGGGCGGTCCGGGAACCCGGAAGATCACCTTCACGTCTTGCGTTCAGGACGTCACTCAGCGGGCATCACCAGCGTAAAACAGGTGCGCGATACACGTGAGTGCACGTGGGTGTGCGCGAGTGGCACGGGACGGGGGAAGGAAGCGCTGTGAGCGAGGGGCCCGGCATCCGGGACGACGGAGAGCTGCCGGACGACCTGACCGCCGCCGAAGCGGGCATGTGGCAGGCCTTCCGCAACGGCAGCGTGTACGACCTGAGCGACGGGGACCTCCCCGTGGACGACCCGCACGGCGGCCACCCCTGGGGGCCCGAGCGGACCGTACGGGCACGGATCGTGGCGTGGCTGCTGCTGGACGGGCCGCCCGCGCTGGCCGGGCGGGTGTCGGCACTGAAGCTGGTCGGTGTGCAGATCAAGGGCGTCCTGGAACTGGCGGGCGGCCAGGTGGTGCCGTACGTGGAGATGAAGGGGTGCCGGTTCGAGAAGGAGATCCTGCTGCCGGAGGCCCGGTTCACGACCGTGCGCCTGGTGGACTGCTCGGTGCCCCGGCTGGAGGCGGCCCGGCTGCACACCGAGGGCGATCTGCATCTGCCGCGCTGCCGGTTCCACAACGGGGTGCGGCTGGCGGACGCCCACATCGGCACCGATCTGCTGCTCAACCAGGCCGTCGTCTACCGTGACCGGCACGGACGCTCGCTCTCCGCCGACGGGCTGACCGTCGCCCAGGACGTCCAGGCCGAGATGCTGGAGTCGCACGGCGAGCTGAGCCTGCGCGGCGCGACCGTCGGTGCCTCGCTCAGCCTGCGCGGCAGCCGGCTCGCCAACCCCTACGGCCGCCTCGCGCTGAACGCGCCCCAGCTGACCGTCGAACGCACCCTCTATCTGACCCCGGCCGGCATCGGCAATCCGCTGCACACCAGCGGCAGTACGCCGGCGCGCGGCACCCGGGTGCAGCGGTTCGAGTGCACGGGCGGGATCCGGCTGGACGACGGGCGGTTCGGTGACTCCGTCGACCTGGAGCGGGCCCGCTTCACCTTCACGGACGAACAGGAGCTGTCGCTGCGCCGCGTCCAGGTGCCCGAGCTGCGGTTCCTCGGCGACCGGCCGGAGCGCGGCAAGGTCGTCCTGTCCGGCGCGCGCGTCGGCGTCCTGATCGACAGTTCGGAGAGCTGGCCGGGCCCCGGCAACCTCCACATGGGCGGCTTCCAGTACGAGTCGCTGGTGCCGCGCGACCGGTTCCCGCTGGCCAGACGGCTGGAGTGGGTGGCGGCGGCGACCGCCGAGTACAGCCCGGAGCCGTACGAGCGGCTGGCGAGCGTGCTGCGGGCCGGCGGGGACGACGAGGGGGCCCGCGAGGTGCTCCTCGCCAAGCAGCGCCATCGGCGGCAGGGCCTGCCGCTCGCGGCCAAGCTCTGGGGCCACGCGCAGGACTGGACCGTCGCCTACGGGTACCGGCCGGGCCGGGCGGCGGTGTGGATGACGGTGCTGTGGGCGCTGACCTCGCTGGCCTTCTCGCAGTCGGACCATCCGCCGATGAAGAGCGGCGAGCACCCGAACTGGAGTGCCTCCCTGTTCGCCCTGGACCTGCTGCTGCCGATCGTCGACCTCGGCCAGGTCGGGTACTGGCAGCTGGACGGCGGCTGGCAGTGGCTCGCCGCGGTGGTGATCATCCTGGGCTGGATCCTCGCGACGACGGTGGCGGCGGGCGCCACCCGGCTCCTGAGCAGGAACTGACCCGTCCTCCCGCCGGCCGCCGGGCGGTCCGGACCCTGATGGGGGCGGCACACAACCGGACTCGCCGTCCCGTCGTCTTGCTACCGGGAGCGCCGATCGCGACCTCGCCGATCGCGCGACCACGACAGCGGGAACCCGGTCCGCGCGGGCGGCGCCGGTCCGAGCGCAAGGGGGTGTCATGGGGCCGCTGCGCGCGTTCGTGCGTACCGTCCGGATGGCACGGCACACCTCGCGGCTCGCCGCCGGGCTGGTCCCCGACGACGAGGTGCTGCTCGACGCCCCCGACGAACGGCTCGGGCCCGCGCTGGTGGCGGCCGGCCGCGGCGTGTACGCGCCGGCGGCGCAGCTGCTGGCGACCACCCGGGAGGCCGCCGAGTGGGAGAACCGCGACCGGTACGTGTTGCGTCTCGCCGCCTTCGCACGCTCGCGCGACGCGTGGCTGCGGGCCTGGCAGGCGGCGGCCCCGCGCGACCCGGACGTCCTGCTGATCAGGGCCGAGCTGGCGGTGGTTCGCGGCCTGCGCTCCCCCGCCCGCGTCGAACGGCTGCGCGACGTGGGCCCGTTGATCGCCGCGGCCGCGGAGGGCGAGCCGCGCGACCCGGTGCCCTGGCGGATCGCCCTCGACCACGCCCGGGGCACGGGCCTCGGCCACGCCGGGTTCGAGCGGCTGTGGGCGGAGGCGGTCCGTCGCTCCCCGCACCACTACGGATGTCATGTATCGGCCCTGCAGTACCTCTCGGCCGCCTGCTGTGCCCGGTGGGGGGACACTCCCCACACTTCCCGGTGCGAGCACCGGGAGGGCTTCGACTTCGCCGAGCGGGCCGCCGAGGACGCGCTGCCCGGCTCCCTCGTCCGGGCCCTGCCGGTCCGGGCGGCCCTGGCCCACCTCACCGAGGACGGAGGGGCCGTGGTCCCGCGCGCACGGCTGGACGCGGCGGCGGACGGCGCGATCGCGCTCTCCGCCGCGTACGGGCCGGGCGACCCCTGGCCCGCGGAGGTCCGCAACCTGCTGACGTACGTCCTGGTCCGCCTGGAACGCTGGCCGGACGCCCTGGCCCAGCTGCGCATGATCGGCCCGTACGCCACGTCCTTCCCGTGGGACCGGGTGTCGGGCGATCCCCTGGGCCAGTTCCTGCAGTTGCGGGACGGCGTACGGCTGGAGGTGGCGTGCTCGATCCCGCTCCGTGCACGGCCGCTGCGGCCTGGGCGGGCCGGCTGACGGACACCGCCGGAGGTCACCAAACGAGTACGGAGAGACGCGCGCGGCCCGACGACCATTAGGCTCTGGCCTCGTGACCACCGTCCGGCTGCCGCTCTTCCCCCTGAACTCGGTGTTGTACCCGGGGCTCGTGCTTCCTCTGAACATCTTCGAGGAGCGCTATCGCGCCATGATGCGCGAGTTGCTGAAGACCCCCGAGGAGCAACCCCGCCGCTTCGCCGTCGTCGCCATCCGCGACGGCCACGAGGTCGCGCCGAGTGCTCCCGGCATGCCCGATCCGACCGCCCAGCCCGACCGGGGCCCGACCGCGGGCTTCGGCGGCGAACCGACCAAGGCGTTCCACTCCGTGGGCTGCATCGCGGACGCGGCGACGATCCGGGAGCGCGACAACGGCACGTACGAAGTGCTGGCTACCGGGACGACCCGGGTGCGGCTGCTCTCGGTGGACACCACGGGCCCGTTCCTCGTGGCGGATCTGGAGGAGTTGCCGGAGGACGCAGGTGACGAGGCGGGCGCGCTCGCGGAGGGCGTCCTGCGGGCGTTCCGCCAATACCAGAAGCGGCTCGCGGGGGCCCGGGAGCGCTCGCTGTCCACGGGTGCGGACCTGCCGGACGAGCCGGCCGTCGTCTCGTACCTGGTCGCCGCCGCGATGATGCTCGACACGCCCGCCAAGCAGCGGCTCCTGCAGGCTCCCGACACGGCGTCCCGGCTGCGCGACGAGCTGAAACTCCTGCGCGCCGAGTCCGCCATCATCCGTAGTCTGCCGTCGTTGCCCGCGTCGGAGCTGACGCGGAGCCCGACGAGCCTCAACTGACGTACACGAGAAGGCCGATGGCGAAGAAGTCGAAGAAGCAGCAGGCGGGCGGCACGCCCGCGACGGTGGCCCTGAGCGCGGCGGGCGTGGAGTTCACCGTGCACGCCTACGAGCACGATCCGGCGCATCCGTCCTACGGCGAGGAGGCGGCCGAGGCGATGGGCGTGTCCCCCGAGCGGGTGTTCAAGACCCTGGTGGCGGACGTCGACGGCGCGCTCGTGGTCGCGGTCGTGCCGGTGGCGGGCTCGCTGGACCTGAAGGCGCTGGCGACGGCGGTCGGCGGCAAGCGGGCGGCGATGGCCGACCCCGCGCTGGCGGAGCGCACGACGGGCTATGTCCGGGGCGGTATCTCCCCCCTCGGCCAGCGCAAGAGGCTCCGCACGGTGCTGGACGCGTCCGCGGAGGGCCACGAGACGATCTGTGTCTCGGCGGGGCGGCGCGGTCTGGAGGTGGAGCTGGCCCCTCAGGACCTGCTGAAACTGACGGAGGCGGTCGCGGCGCCGATCGGCCGCGGGTGACCCTCCGGGGGCGGGTGGGGTGCGCTGTCGGGTGCGGGTGAGTGGGGGCTGGTCGCGCAATTCCCCGCGCCCCTGAAAAGCAGGAGCCGCGCCCCGAGCTTTTCAGGCCCGCAGGGCCGTTGGCTTCCAGGAGCACACAGCCTGGGCCGGGCTAGGCGACAGGCTCAGGGGCGCGGGGAACTGCGCGAGGAGCCCCACCGGACCCGCACCCGTCGATGAACTCCGGCCCTCCTGGCGATCAGGCGCCCAAAACCGTCACGCGGCCGGCGCCCCGTACCCGTCCTTGAACGGCGGCTCGTGTTCCGGCGGCTCCGGGTCCCGCGGACCGAACAGCGCGGTCAGGCACAGGTGCACCAGCAGCGCCGCCATCGGCCACACCAGCAGCACCCCCTTCGCGGCCAGCTTCAGCGGCGCGGAGAACGTCACGCCCCGCCCGACCTCCTTCGCCCGTGCGGCGACGTCGGTCTCGGGCCCGAGCCAGACCCCGAGCCGCCACGCCAGCACGCCTGCGAGCAGGCCGCCGACGGTGAGCGCCACGACGAGCGGCACCCCGCCGTGCCGGCGCAGCAGGAAGACGACGAGCGCGGACAGCGCGCCGGCGCCGAGGGCCAGGAGGGTGAAGGTCCCGTCGACCCCTACGGCCTGTTCGCCCTCGGTGTCCTTGAAGTAGACCGCCGACCCGTCGGAGACGAGCGGCACGTGCGGCGCGAGCCACCACCAGAGCAGACCCAGCAGCACCCCGCCGAGCAGCGCCGTGACCACGGTGACGACGGCGGCCTCGATCAGTTCGGTCCGCAGTCCGGGACCGGCCGGCTTCTGCGGCTCGTACCAGAGGTCCGCCCCGCCCCCGCCGCCGGTGGGCGGCGGACCCCAGGGGTCGTTCGGGGACTGGTTGTGCGGCGGCGGAGGGGGAGTCAACGGTGCGGTCACCCTGCCATCGTGCCAGGCCCGGCCGCGCGCCGCGTCACCGGACGGCGGCCCGCCGGTACGCCCAGGTGGCGACGGCGAGCGAGACGACCCCGACCCCCGCGCACACGGCGAGGTCCCCCAGTACGAAGGCCCAGTCGGGGT
The DNA here is from genome assembly GCF_042802995.1 of Streptomyces sp. NPDC057438. Lineage (NCBI taxonomy): Bacteria > Bacillati > Actinomycetota > Actinomycetes > Kitasatosporales > Streptomycetaceae > Streptomyces > Streptomyces sp. NPDC057438. The sequence continues at coordinate 10,542 of NZ_JBHVDD010000040.1, read as the reverse complement.
TCGGCCCGAAGGTCCGCGCGAGGGCCTCCACGCCGTACGTCGAGGGCAGCAGGTCCCGTGCGAACTGGATGAAGCCCGGCATCCGGTCGGCCGGCAGCACGCCCAGCAGCAGCGCCGCCGACATGCCCAGCTGTCCGAGGACGGTGGCCAGTTCCGGTCGCGGGGCGAGCAGGCCCAGCGCGGCGCCCAGCCCGGCGAGGGCGGCACCGGCGAGCGGGATCACGGCGGCGAGCACCCAGAGGTGGGTCAGCGGCAGTCCGAAGAGCACACAGCCGAAGACGGCGGTCACGACGGTGCCCGGCACGGTGAACGAGGCGTACGCCCCCGCCGCGCCCAGCACCACCGCCGCCGGCGGCACCGGCAGCGTCGCGTAGTGGTCGAGTCCGCCGCTGGACCGCAGCTGCCCGAAGTACTGGGCCAGCAGGTTCAGGGCGACGAAGGCGACGACCAGGACCGCCGAGCCGGCGACGACGGCGTGCGCCTCGGCCCCGCCGTCCACCACTCCGCGCATCAGGATCATGATCCCGATCGACTGGAAGGTGGCCACGAACAGCAGCGGGATCCGGGCGACCCGCGCCCGGGACAGCTGTGCCCGGTACACGGCGCAGAGCGAGGGCCACAGGCGCGCACGGGGCCCGAGCTCGGCGGCTGCGCGCTCCACGCGCCCCCCTGGGCCCAGGGCCTGGCCCGGCAGGATCTCGGCGGGTACGACACTCACGTCGAGCTGCTCCTCTGCGCTTCGGCTGTCGCCCATTGTCGTACGGCCGCGACAGCCCTGCCGTTCACGTCCGCACCGGCCCTGCTGCGGTTCATGCTGCGGTTCACGCCCGTGTCCCTCACCCCTTGACCAGTCCCTGTGCGCTGCCCGCGCTGCCGCCGAGCGCCAGGTAGACGTCCTCCAGGCTCGGCGTGGCGAGGGTGAAGTCGTCCAGCGCCACGAAGGCGGCGCCCCCGGTCACCGTGGCCACCACGGCGCGCGCCTCCTCGGGCGCGAGCCGGAGCGTCCAGCTGCGTCCGGACTCCACGGCGCGCGGGCGCAGCGCGGCCACCTCGGGCACGTCCAGCGGGGCGCTGTCCCGCCACACCAGCTCGACGCGCACCTCGCCCGCTACGCGCTCCTTCAGACCGGCCGGGGTGTCGCAGGCGATGACCCGTCCCTGGTCGAGGACGGCGACCCGGTCGAGGACGGTCTCCGCCTCGATGACGTTGTGGGTGACCAGCAGGACCGTGGTCCCGGACTGGGCCCGCCGCCGGTCGACGGCGGCCCACACGGCCCGCCGGGCCACCGGGTCCATGCCGCTGGTCGGCTCGTCGAGCACCAGCAGGGGCCGTTCCCCGACGAGCGCGGTGGCGAAGCAGGCGAGCCGCCGCTGTCCGCCGGACAGCTTCTTCAGTGGCCGTGCGGCGAGCCCGGTCAGGCCCAGCTCCTCCAGCACGGCGTCCCGCTCGGCCCGCGCCCGCCGTACCTCCAGCCCCCGCAGCCGCCCCGTGGTCTCCGCGGCGAGGGCCACGGTCAGCTCGTCCAGGGCGGTCGATTCCTGCCCGAGATAGGCGAGGATCCGCGCGGCCCGCTCGGGATGGCGCACGATGTCGTGGCCCAGGATGTCGACGGTGCCGTCGTCGGGCCGCATCAGCCCGGTCAGCTGACGTACGAGCGTGGTCTTGCCCGCCCCGTTGGGTCCGAGCAGTCCGAAGATCTCACCGCGCCGGATCTCCAGCGCCACCGCGTCGTTGGCCCGCACCTCGGGGGTCCCCGGCGTCCCACGGCGTCCCCGGGTCGCCGGATAGGTCTTGGTGAGCCCCCGCACAGCACACACGACATCCCCACCATGCCGGACCGCCTGTGCCGTACGCGTACTCACGAGGAACGAGCCTAAGGGGTCCGGAGGGTCGCCCCCTGCCCGGGGCACCGCAGCGTGCCCCGTCAGGGGCATGGGCAACCGCGCTACCAGCCGGAATCAGCCCGCAGCCGCCCGAAAACAGTCGGCCCCGGCCCGTGGGGCGCCCTCACCGCTCCCCCGTCGGCGCGTGCTCGACCCCCGTCCGCACGTCGATCTCCCGCCAGAACCCGGCCCGGATCGCGTACCGGTCGTGCTCGTCGATCTGGTCGTCCTTGTGCGCCAGCAGCCCGAACCGGGCCGCGTAGCGCAGCAGCTCCCCGTCGACCCGGTGCGGCACCCGCGGGTACATGCCCGACAGCTTCTGCAGATGCGTCTGGTCGGTCAGCCGGGCCATCCACCGTCGGGCGAACACCTGTCCGACCTCGAAGGGGTCGCCGCCGACCGTGGTGATGTCCTCCTCCCGGTCGGCCCACCGCTGCTCCGCGCTGGTCAGCTGGGCCAGGGTCGGCATCGCCGCCGCCTCGGGCGGCTCCGCCGCGCCGCCGGGCCGGTCCACCCAGCCCTTGTCGGAGGACCACCGCAGGGTGGCCGTCGCCGGGTGCTGCGCGGCGTGCGCCCCCGGCCCCCGCATCGCCGCGAGATCCTTCGGCGTCGGCACGCCCTTGTGCGGGGCCACCCGCTCCTCGGTCCCGTTGCGCGCGGCGCCCGCCGCCGAGGCGTGTTCGGGCTCCCCCGGCGGCCGCTCGGCGGCGGCCGCGAGGGCCGACTCGGGCAGCGGCGCCGACAGGATCGCGGCGATCTCCGGCCGCGGCACCGGCTGCGGCGCGCAGACCCCGCCGAGATCCTTCGCCCGCACCGCCTTGGTGATCCACATCCGGTCGAGCACACGCCGCTCGTCGGCCTCGGCCACCAGGTCCTCGGACTGGTTGTAGTCGCCGTCGGCGGCCTGCACGGCCCACAGGTGCACGGCGACGCCGTGCTCCTTGGCGGCCATCATGCCCGGCAGCAGATCTCCGTCGCCGGTCACGAGGACCACGTCGGAGCAGGCGCCGTTGCGGGCCAGTTCGGTCAGTTCGGCGTGCATGGCGGCGTCCACACCCTTCTGCGCCCACCGCCCGTCGCTGCGGGTCAGCGCACCGAGCCGCACGGTCACCCGGGGCATCACGCGCAGCCTGCGGTGCTCGGGCTGCGGGACGCGGTCGGGGGCGCCGTCGAACCAGTAGATGCGCAGCAACGGCCGCTCGGTGTCGGCCTCGGCGCGCTCGCGCAGCCCCTGGATGAGGGCGGCGTGATCGACGGTGATGCGGGAGCGGGAGGGTTCCCCGGCGAGGAGGCTGGCGGCCGCGCCGAGCAGATACCCGGCGTCCACCAGGACGATGCAGCGGTCCACGCGATCCACCCTCTTTCCGGGAGGTTTGCTTCGGGCTTCCTTCGAGTCTGCCCGACCGCGCGGAGGTTAACGGCCGGAACTCGATCTTCGGCGTGGCGTCTTCGCCGTACGCCCTCCCGTGACACGGCGCACAGGGCGACAACTCTCGTCACCGACGGTGATTTTCCGAAATGCGCGCCTTGTCATGCTATGTGAATCTGGTCGCGGCCCTGGCCCCTAGACCCCCTTCAGGAGGCAGATCACCATGGCCAAGAACAAGAAGCAGGACCGCAAGCAGCCGCAGTCCGAGCGTGGCCGTCAGGAGGCCCAGCAGCCCTCGCCGGCGTCGCAGACCGAGACGCGCATGACGCAGGTGACACCCGGCGACATGGCCCGCAAGGGCCGGGAGAAGCGTTTCGGTCACAACTGACATCGGTGCAACGGGCTGTTGCAGCCCGGACACACCGAAGGGCGCGTCCGGAACACCGGATGCGCCCCTCGCGCGTTCACGCCCTCCCGGGTCCGCCGCGGTCCGCTCAGCCGGCCAGGCAGGACGGGCCGAGCAGCACCTTCAGATCGCCGAACAGGGCCGGGTCCGGCTTCACCCGGTGCCGGTCCAGGCGCAGCACGGTCGTCTTGGTGGGGCCCTGGAGCCTGATCCGGACCTCGCTGTCGCCCTTGTGGTGGGTGAGGATCTCGCCGAGCCGGCTGACCATGGGCGGGGTGACGCGGGTGGCCGGGATGGTGAGGATCACCGGCGCGTTGGTCCCCGCGTTGGACAGGTCGGGGACCTGCATCTCCATGGCGACCAGCCGCGGCACCTCCTCGCGCTTGTCGAGGCGGCCCTTGACGAACACGACCGCGTCCTCGACGAGTTGGGTCGAGACGAGCTGGTAGGACGCAGGGAAGAACATGCACTCGATGGAACCGGCGAGGTCCTCCACCGTGGCGATGGCCCAGGCGTTGCCCTGCTTGGTCATCTTGCGCTGGAGGCCGGAGATGATGCCGCCGATGGTGACGACCGCGCCGTCCGCGTGCTCGCCGCCGGTGAGCTGGGAGATGCCCGCGTCGGCCTTGTCGGAGAGCACGTGCTCCAGACCGAAGAGGGGGTGGTCGGAGACGTAGAGACCGAGCATCTCCCGCTCCTGGGCGAGGAGATAGGTCTTCTCCCACTCGTCGGTGGTGAACTCGACGTCGAGTCCGAAGCCCGGCTCGGTGCTCTCCTCCTCGCCCATACCGCCGAAGAGGTCGAACTGTCCCTCGGCCTCCTTGCGCTTGACCGCGACCACGTTGTCGATCATGGAGTCGAAGTGCGCGGTCAGGCCCTTGCGGGTGTGCCCCATCGTGTCGAACGCGCCCGCCTTGATCAGCGACTCGGTGGTGCGCTTGTTGCAGGCGACGGCCTCGACCTTGTCGAGGTAGTCGGGGAAGGAGGCGTACTTCCCCTTGGCCTTGCGGCTGCGGATGATCGACTCGACCACGTTCGTGCCGACGTTGCGCACGGCCTCGAGGCCGAACAGGATCACGTCGTCGCCCTGGGCGGCGAAGTTGTGCTCGGACTCGTTGACGTTCGGCGGGAGCACCTTGATGCGCATGCGCCGGCACTCGTTGAGGTAGACCGCCGACTTGTCCTTGTCGTCCTTGACCGAGGTGAGCAGGGCGGCCATGTACTCGGCCGGGTAGTTGGCCTTGAGGTAGGCGGTCCAGTAGGAGACGAGGCCGTACGCGGCGGAGTGGGCCTTGTTGAAGGCGTAGCCGGCGAAGGGGACCAGGACGTCCCACAGGGCCTGGATGGCCTCGTCGCTGTAGCCGTTCTTCTTGGCGCCGGCCTGGAAGATGGTGAAGTTCTTCGCCAGTTCCTCGGGCTTCTTCTTGCCCATCACGCGGCGGAGGATGTCGGCCTCGCCGAGCGAGTACCCGGCGATGATCTGGGCGGCCTTCTGCACCTGCTCCTGGTAGACGATCAGGCCGTAGGTGACCGCGAGGACCTCTTCGAGCGGCTCCTCCAGTTCCTTGTGGATCGGCGTGATCTCCTGGCGCTTGTTCTTGCGCTCCGCGTAGTTGATGTGCGAGTTCATGCCCATCGGACCCGGCCGGTAGAGGGCCGAGACGGCGGAGATGTCCTCGAAGTTGTCGGGCTGCATCTGGCGGAGCAGCGAGCGCATGGGGCCGCCGTCGAACTGGAAGACGCCGAGGGTGTCACCGCGGCAGAGCAGTTCGAAGGTCTTGGGGTCGTCCAGCGGGAGGGCGAGCATCTCCAGGTCGATGCCCTTGTTGGCCTTCACCATCTTGATGGCGTCGTCCATGATCGTGAGGTTGCGCAGGCCCAGGAAGTCCATCTTCAGCAGGCCGAGCGACTCGCACTGCGGGTAGTCCCACTGGGTGATGGTCACGCCGTCGGTGTGCCGCACCCAGATCGGGGCGTGGTCGACGATGGGCTCGCTGGACATGATCACGCCGGCCGCGTGCACACCCATCTGCCGGACCAGGCCCTCGACGCCCTTGGCGGTGTCGATGACCTTCTTCACGTCCGGTTCGTTCTCGTACATCGACCGGATCTCGCCCGCCTCGCTGTAGCGCGGGTGGGAGGGGTCGGTGATGCCGTTGAGGTCGATGCCCTTGCCGAGGACGTCGGCGGGCATCGCCTTGGTGAGCCGGTCGCCCATCGCGTACGGGTAGCCCAGCACGCGCGCGGAGTCCTTGATGGCGTTCTTCGCCTTGATCTTGCCGTAGGTGCCGATCATGGCGACCTTGTCGGCGCCGTACTTCTCGGTCACGTACCGGATCACCTCGACGCGCCGGCGCTCGTCGAAGTCGATGTCGACATCGGGCATGGAGATGCGCTCGGGGTTGAGGAACCGCTCGAAGATCAGTCCGTGCGGGATCGGGTCGAGGTCGGTGATGCCCATGGCGTACGCGACGATCGAGCCGGCGGCGGAGCCACGGCCGGGGCCGACCGCGATGCCCTGGCTCTTGGCCCACATGATGAAGTCGGCGACCACGAGGAAGTATCCCGGGAAGCCCATCGAGATGATGGTGTCCATCTCGTACTCGACCTGCTTCATGCGGTCGTCCGGGATGCCGTCCGGGAAGCGGCGGTGCATGCCGCGCATGGTCTCCTCGCGGAACCAGGTGACCTCCGTGAAGCCCTCGGGGATGTCGAACTTCGGCATGAGGTTCTTGGCCTCGAACATGCCGGAGGTGTCGATCTGCTCGGCCACCAGCAGGGTGTTGGCGCAGCCCTCCTGCCAGGCGTCCGAGGAGTCGACGGCGTACATCTCCTCGGTGGACTTGAGGTAGTAGCCGGTGCCGTCGAACTTGAAGCGGTCCGGGTCGGAGAGGTTCTTGCCGGTCTGGATGCACAGCAGCGCGTCGTGCGCGGTCGCCTCGTGCGCGTACGTGTAGTGCGAGTCGTTGGTGACGAGCGGGGGGATGCCGAGCTTCTTGCCGACGCGCAGCAGGTCCTCCCGGACCCGGTGCTCGATCTCGATGCCGTGGTCCATCAGCTCCAGGAAGTACCGGTCCTTGCCGAAGATGTCCTGGTACTCGGAGGCCGCCTTCACCGCCTCGTCGAACTGGCCGAGGCGCAGCCGGGTCTGCAGCTCGCCGGAGGGGCAGCCGGTGGAGGCGATCAGCCCCTCGGACCACTGGGAGATGGTCTCCTTGTCCATCCGGGGCCACTTCTGCAGCCAGCCCTCGGCGTACGCGTCGGACGAGAGCTTGAAGAGGTTGTGCAGACCCGTGCGGTTCGCCGCCCAGATCGTCTTGTGGGTGTAACCACCCGAACCGGACACGTCGTCCCGCTTCTGGTGCGGCTGGCCCCACTGGATCTTGCGCTTGTTGCGCCGGGACTCGGGGGCGACGTACGCCTCGATGCCGATGATCGGGGTGACGCCGGCCTTCTTGGCGGTGTGGAAGAAGTCGTAGGCGCCGTGGAGGTTGCCGTGGTCGGACATGGCGATGTGGGTCATGCCCATCTCGTTGCACGCGTTGAACATGTCCTTGAGCCGCGCGGCACCGTCCAGCAGCGAGTACTGGGTGTGGACGTGCAGGTGCGTGAACGGCGGCTTTGACACGGCTTCGGCCTCCAGGGGACACGGGGGAAACAGGCGTGAACGACTGCCCCACGGGCTGCGGACAGTCTGGGGGACAGCGTCGAAGTCTATGCCTCGGGACTGACACCGCGAGGGGTGTCCCCCGTACCTTTCGACAGTGGAGTCGCGGGCACTCGCGCGCGCCTTCGCACGTTGAGAAGTCGACCCACCCGTGATCACCAGGAGGCACCCCGCGATGTCGGTCCCCCAGCTCGACGACGAGCGACGCGGCGAGGAGATCCTCGCCGTCTTCGACACCGCCTTCGGCCAGCTCCTGGCCGCCGACCCGGCCGCGTTCCGCGTGAAGTTCCGGAAGATGGCGGCATCGGCCTTCGCGTTCTACCGGGGCACGGCATGCCTGTTCTACAAGGACCTGGACGACGAGAAGGCCTCCGGTCCGTACCTGGACGAGCGCACCTCGCGCGTGTGGATCCACGGCGACCTGCACTCGGAGAACTTCGGCACGTACATGGACTCCACGGGCCGCCTGATCTTCAACGTGAACGACTTCGACGAGGCGTACGTCGCCCCCTTCACCTGGGACCTGAAGCGGTTCGCCGCCTCCGTGGCGCTCATCGGGTACGCGAAGGCGCTGAGCGACGAGCAGATCACGGAGCTGGTGGAGACCTACGCGGCCGCCTACCGCGAGCGGATCCACGCCGTGGCGGCCGGCGCCAAGCGGGACGAGGTGCCTCCGTTCACGCTGGACACGGCCCAGGGCCCGCTGCTGGACGCGTTGCGCGACGCCCGCTCGCTCACCCGTTTCGGCCTGCTGGACTCGATGACGGAGATCCGTGACTTCGAGCGCCGGTTCGCGCCGGGGGGCGGCTCCATCGAGCTGGACGCGGCCACGCGCTACAAGGTGCTGGCCGCCTTCGACGGCTATCTGGAGACGCTCCCGGAGTCCTCCCTGACCCGCCCCGACTCGTACCGGGTGAAGGACGTGGTCGGCCGCCGGGGCATCGGCATCGGCTCGGCGGGCCTGCCGTCGTACAACATCCTGCTGGAGGGGCAGAGCGACGCCCTGGAGAACGATGTGGTGATCTACATCAAGCAGGCCCAGACCCCGGCCGTCTCCCGGCACGTCACCGACCGGCGGATCCGGGACTACTTCCAGCACGAGGGCCACCGCACGGTCATCTCCCAGCGGGCCCTCCAGGCGCACGCGGACCCGTGGCTGGGCTGGACCGAGCTGGACGGCGCCGGGCAGCTGGTCGCCGAGGTGTCGCCGTACGCGGTGGACCTGGACTGGAGCGACATCGACGACCTGGAGGAGATCGCGGCGGTCGTCGCCGACCTCGGCCGGGCGACGGCCACGATGCACGCGGCGGCGGACGACCTGACCGGGCAGTCCCTGGTGCCGTTCTCCACGGAGCGTGCCATCGACGCGGCGATCGCGGCCGACGAGGAGGGCTTCGCCCCGCTCCTGGTGGACTTCGCGCACGCGTACGGGGCACGCGCGCGCAAGGACCACCAGATCTTCGTCGACCTCTTCCGCAACGGCCGGATCCCCGGCCTGCGCAACCACTGAGGCCCCCGGGAGGGACAGCGACGGGACGAGATCCCGTGCACTCACAGGGACCTTTTAGCGGTCCCTTACGTGCCCGCGTGGGACACTCTCCAACGGCATGGACATATCCGGGACCCCCTTCAGAGCCGTACGCGCGGCGCTGTTCACGGCTGTCGTCGTGACACTCGGCACCGCGTCGCACGTCCTGCTGTCCGGGGTCCCGCTGCCGCTCACCACCGTCGTCGCGATCACCCTCGTCGTCTTCCTCGTCGCCTACGCCCTGGCCGGCCGCGAGCGCGGCTTCGCGCGGATCGCCGGAGTGCTGATCCCTCTGGAGCTGGCCGCCGACACGGTCTTCACCACGGGTCAGCACGCCTGTTACGGCGAGGCGGGCGGCCCGGTCACGGGCCCGCTGCGCCAGGTCGGGCTGGACGTGCTGTGCGGCGGCGGCAGCGTCGGCGCGCCGCTGGCGCGGGTCGCCGGCGGCTCCGAGCGGGCGTCCGCGCTGCTCGCCGGTGCCGGTCCGGGGGCCGCCTGGCTGCTGCTCGCCGCGCACATCGGCGTCGGTCTGCTGGCCGCCGCCTGGCTGCGGCGCGGTGAACGGGCACTGGACCGGCTGCTGGACGCCGCGGTCGCCGCCGGTTTCCGGCCGCTGCTGATCGCGGTCGCCGCGGTCCTGGTACGGCCCCTGCGGGCACAGCACCGGCCGACGCGCTCCGCGGACCGTACGGCCGGCGCGCGCACCCTTCTCCTCACCCACTCCCTCGGGCGGCGTGGACCGCCGTGCTCGGTCACCTTCGCGTGACCACCTCCTGAGCACGAGCAGGTCCCCACCCATCCGCGCACCCCGTGTGCGCGTCCCCCAGGGAGTTCATCCACATGAGCAAGCGGAACAGCAGCGCGGCGAAGTCGGCGGCCCGTGAGCGGCTGCGTCTGGAGCGCGAGCGTCAGGCCAAGCGCGCGAAGGTCAGGCGGCAGGCGATCGTCGCCTCCTCGATCGTCGCGGTCCTCGCGATAGCCGGCGGCATCGGCTACGCCGTCGTCCAGAACGACAAGCCGGGCAAGTGGGAGGAGGCCGCCAAGGCCACGGTGGTCGCCCCGGCGAACACCTCGGGCAAGAACGGCACGACCGTGCTGATCGGCGACTCCACGTCCAAGAACGTGGTCCACCTGTACGAGGACCCGCGCTGCCCGGCCTGCGCCGCCTTCGAGCAGACCGTCGGCGAGACGGTCGACAAGGGCATGGAGGACGGCGACTACAAGCTCTCCTTCACCATGGGCACCTTCCTCGACGGCAACCTCACCGGAGAGGGCTCGAAGAACGCGCTGAGCGCGCTCGGCGCGGCCCTGAACGTCAGCCCTGAGGCGTTCCTCGACTACAAGACCGCGCTGTACTCGACGAAGTACCACCCGCAGGAGACGACCGACGAGTTCGCCAAGGACAGTTATCTGATCAAGGTGGCGAACACGGTCGACGCGCTGAAGAACAACACGAAGTTCCAGGACGCCGTGAAGAAGGGCACCTACGACGCCTGGGCGATGAGGATGAGCAAGTCCTTCGACGAGGCCGACGGGGTCAAGTCGACCCCGACCATCAAGATCAACGACAAGGTGATCACCAACCCGTCCACGGTCGCGCAGTGGCAGACGGCGCTCAAGGACGCGGGCGTCACGAAGTAGCCGCCGCGGGGCACGCGTGAGCGGGCGGGCGCCCCCGGAGTCCGGCTC